>JALYJG010000064.1:0-3176 GCA_030775365.1 Pseudomonadota bacterium | reverse complement strand
CTTTATCCGCAATTCTCGACGACGACAACCGCCTCTTCCTTCGATGATTTTAATGCGGCCATGGGCTATCGGCATCCGCGGACGACGACGATTTGCTGCTATCCGGAAGAGGAGGGTTTTATCCGCGCCCTCGGCATGATGACCCGAGTCTGCTACCAGCAGGCCGCGGCCCACGGAAAGCCCCGTATCCTGCTCTCGGCGCACGGCCTGCCCGAAAAAACCGTTAGGGCGGGGGATCCCTACCCGGAGCATTGCAAACGCACCGCGGACGCTCTGATGGCGTCCTTGGGCATGACCGATGCGGATCATGTTTTGTGTTACCAGAGCCGGGTTGGTCCTCTGAAGTGGATCGGCCCTGCGACCGACGATGAAATACGTCGCGCCGGAAGGGACAAGGTACCGATCGTCGTGGTACCGATCGCCTTCGTCTCCGAACATTCGGAGACGCTCGTCGAACTTGATATCGAGTATCGCGAACTCGCCAAGGCTTGTGACGTTCCTTTTTACGTGCGAGCGCCGGCCATCGGTGCCGCGCCGGCCTTCATCCAGGGCCTGAGCAACTTAGTGCGCAAAGCGCTCCAAAGCGGCGAGGATTGTATTTCAGGTTCAGGCGAGCGAATATGCGCAAGCGGAATTTCGCGTTGCCCCTACCGCAAGAAACCTGAAACCGGTGAGAACCGCGATGCCTTATGAATGGATCAAGGCCCTGCATTTGATTTCCGTGATGTCATGGATGGCGGGAATGCTTTATTTGCCGCGCCTGTTCGTTTATCACGCCGATGCTAAGCCGGGTTCGGAATTTTCCGAAAAGCTCAAAGTAATGGAATATAGGCTGTTACGTTTTATCATCACGCCGGCAATGATCGCCACGCTCATTTTGGGCGTGTGGCTGGTTCTCATGGAGCCAGACATTTTGCATCACCCTTTCATGCATGCCAAGCTTGGCCTCGTCGCTCTGATGCTCGGTGCGCACGGTTTTCTGTCCAAATGCCGTCGACGTTTTGCGGAAGACCGCAATACCAAACCTGCGCGTTTTTATCGGTGGATCAACGAGGTTCCGACGCTTTTGATGATCGGCATCGTTATCCTGATCATCGTCCGGCCGGGCCCCTGATTTTTTATGTAATTTTGTCCTCGCCCGGCAAAGCCGGCAAATCCAGCGCAAGCGGATTGCAAGTCAAGGCGGGGCCTCGCCACCGCGGCGGATCGATGACCGCTCGATCGCCCTGGATGAATTTTTTGACCTCATCAACAACTGTCTTTATGACCCCATCCCAATCCCCTGGCGCCGGCTGCCGGAACAGGCGCGAGGCCTGGTACCAGGGCGTATCCTCCCGTCCCAAAAGCCATAGCCAGTGGGGGTCAAAACAAAGCAGTAGGAAGGTCGGGCATCCCATGGCGCCCGCCAGATGCGCTGGTGAAGTGCAGACGGTGATCACAAGATCAAGCTCGGCCATAAGGCCAGCTGTGGCCGCAAAATCTTCAAGATAGGGACTTGCGTCGAAGACGCCTGAAGTCTCAACCTCCTTTGCGTCCACCTGGGGGCCCTTCTGCAGCGAAACGAAATGCGCCGGGCCAAGCTCAATAAGCGGGGCAAGCTGCGCAAAATTCAAAGCGCGGCTGTAATTATGACGATTGCCGGGATTGCCGCCCCAAACGAGGCCGATACGCGGCCTCGGAAGGCGGGAAAGACGCGCCTGCCATGGCGCGCGCCAGGTCTTATCCGCCTTGAGGTAGGGCGAGGCACCGGGAATGGTATCGAGCCGGGTGCCAAAGATAAAAGGCAAACTCATCAGCTGTGAGGCGGCATCCGCTTTTGGCGCGCCGTCCTCAAGCGTGAGCACCGTTACGCCCGGCAAATTCTGGGCCAGGAGTTTCTGCAAGGGGCTGCTGAGCTGTAGAGTAATCTTGCCGACGCGCTGCTGCACAAAAGGAATATAGCGAACGCATTGCAGGGCATCGCCAAGGCCTTGTTCCTCGCGCAAGAGAAGATGCTCGACCCTTTCCCCTCGCCATTGAGCGGCGGGCAGGGCTTCGCGACCTTCTTCGATGCGACGGTCTTCCCAAAGCCGCCAGCCGTTTTCCATATTGCCCGCTTGCAAAAGCGCCATCGACTTGTTCAGTCGTGCGCCGTGGAAGTCATGTTTGGCCTTAAGCGCCCGGTCAAACCAAGGCACGGCGCGCAAGGGATGGCCAGCAGATTTAAGCAGGTTGCCTATAGCGGCCAGACCCGCAACGCTCGTGTCGAGGGGGGCGTTCGATACCAACTTCCAAGCTTCCTCATGTCGCCCACAGGCCGTGAGCAGAACGACACAACTCGTTCGAATATTCGGATCCTGCGGGCGCAGGGCGATCGCGCGTTCGAGGCATTTCGAAGCTTCGGCGAAATGGCGTTGCTCGCGCAGGATTGATCCCATCATATCCCAGGCCTCGGCCAGGCCTGGGTCGGTTGACAGCGCCTCGCGGGCCGAAAGCAGAGCTTCCTCGCGTCGCCCAAGCGTGCGCAAAACAAGGCAACGATTGTGCCAGGCCAAGGCCAGATCCGGTTTTGTCGCCAGTGCCGCTTCGATCAATTTGAGGGCGAGATTGGGGTTGCCGGCCTGCTGCGCTATGACGCCAAGCATGTGCAACGCGTCCGGCTGCTGTGGATCATCGGCGAGAACGGCGCGATAGAGAGTGGCCGCCGTTGCAGCATCGCCTTTGGAGTGCTTATCAAGCGCGGCTTGAAGTCGGTGATCGAGGGAAGTCACGGGCAGGCGCCAAAAGTCTTTGCCGGTCTGGGGCCGGCCGGGAAAGAAATCCTAGCGCCTTGGCGCGCAAAGGCCAGCGGACAGCTCGGCTGGCGGAAGACTGGTCCAAGGATAGCGCAACGGTCACGCGGCCTCTTGTCACGCCGTTTCTTGTCACGCGGATTTTGGGCCGTCCGCTCTGGGCTAGGCGGCTTCAAGCAAGCCGTAGGCATACCATTGCACAATGGAGCGGGAGACCGTGTCTTCGATAAGGCTTTGGGCATTCGCTTCCGTTGGCGTGGCCGAATTTGCATCCGATGCGCCGTGAAGGGCCAATCGCTGAAGTTCAGGCAGCAGAACAGAGACAGAATTGGCAAGGCCGCCGCGATCGAGCGCTTGCATGACCAACGCTTCTTTGGCTGAGACGCTGACGGCACTGCCGATCGC
>JALYJG010000063.1 GCA_030775365.1 Pseudomonadota bacterium | reverse complement strand
AAGATCCGCAGCTAACACCTCCGACATCTGCCGCCCATTCAAAGAAGCGTTTCGCGCGCCGACGATCCCAATGGACCGCTTATGCAAGAGCTCCAGCCGACCGAGCACCGTGATAAGCGGTGGCGCATCCTCGATCGCCGCCAATGTTCGCGGGTAATCTGGCTCGCATACGGCAATCACGCGGGCGCCAATTTTGTGCGTCCGATTTAATTCATCCTCGATGGACGCGTTGGTCGGCAACCCAAATGGGCGTTTGGTGCCGCGCTGTCCAAAAGCGGGTAGGGCTTCGAGGGCCGCCGCAGCGGACCCAAAGCGGCTCAGTAATTGGCGGAATACAATGGGTCCGACATTTTCAGTCCGCCAAAGCCTGAGCCATTCTTGACGTTCGATATCAGTCAGTGCGCGTATCTGCATTAGGGCCCCCGGCAATTCTCGATTCCGTACGGTTTAAAAGCTTACGGATATTCGTTCGGTGCTTCCAGAAGATGGGCAATATAATAGCGACCGTAAAGATAAAAAGATTCTGATCGCTTGGCTCGATAAAATAGGCATAAACCGGGCCCGCTAAAAAGACCCCTAGCGCCGCCAGGGACGAATAGCGGAAGGCGGCGGCAATCGCCATCCATGTGACCATAAGGGCAAGACCTGTCGCCCAGCTTAGCGCAGTGATGACCCCAATTGCGGTGGCCACGCCCTTGCCGCCCTGAAATTTCAACCAGACCGGAAACATATGACCTACCATCACACTCAGGCCCGCATAGAGGATGAGGCGCGCTTCAGCCCATGGCACGCTTCGATCCACACCACCCTGTGATCCATGGCTCACGAGGCACCCGGCGATTAGGATGGCAACCGCACCCTTGCCTCCGTCCAGCAGGAGCGTCAGAAGAGCTAAACTTTTCTTGCCCGTGCGTAAAACATTTGTCGCGCCAATATTGCCCGAACCGATCTTGCGGATGTCGCCAAGACCCGCGAGCTTGGTGACGAGCATGCCAAACGGAATGCTGCCGAGCAGATAAGATGCGACGATAATCAGAGATGCGGCGGCGGGGGCAGTCATCATGAGGTCACGGCTCGCATGCCAAAAATTTGTACGCGGCGTCGAAAATTGCCACGGAACCTTTGGTGCCTCCTTGGCCGTTGGGCAGAAGGACGCTGAGCGCCTTGAGGTCCTGGAATCCCTGAACATAAAAGCGGCCCACCCGCGGCATAACAGTGGGGTCAAGCTCAAGAACAGGCCTGTCGTAGGACATGGGAGCCGCTTTACGATGAGCTCAAAAGAAGGTCCAGCAAGGCCATTCTGACAGCAACCCCCAAGGCCACCTGTTCACGAATAACACTATACTTCTCGTCATCCGCGAGCTGGTTAGTGATTTCGACTTCGCGGTTTACGGGACCAGGGTGCATGACGATGACGTCAGGCTTGGCCACGGCAAGCTTTTTATGATCGAGGCCGTAGCGCTGATGATAGTCTTTCAACGAAACTGCAAATTCACCTTGGCTCATGCGCTCGTGCTGAATGCGCAGCATCATGACGACATCGGCGTCTTTAAGCCCGTCTTTCATATCTTCAAAAGATTCGACGTTAAGTGCGTCATAGGCGTCTGTATTGAAATAAGGGGGGGCGACGATGCGAACTTCAGCCCCCATCTTATGCAAGAGATTAATATTTGACCGCGCCACGCGGCTATGAGCGACGTCGCCGCAGATCGCCACGATCAGGCCCTTGAGCGTATTTTTATGGCGACGCATGGTCAGGGCGTCGACGAGCGCCTGGGTCGGGTGTTCGTTCGTGCCGTCACCGGCGTTAATGATGGAGGCTTTGGTCAGCCCTGAAAGAACGCGCGGCACGCCGGATTCCGGGTGGCGAATGATCAAGGCGTCGATGCCCATGGCGTCGAGATTGAGCACCGTGTCGAGCAGCGTCTCACCCTTTTGGGTGGAGCTATGCTCGATCGCTATATTGACGACGTCAGCGCCCAGGCGCTTGGCCGCAATCTCGAAAGAGGTCCGGGTGCGCGTCGAAGGTTCAAAAAACAGGTTAACGACGATCTTCCCGGCGAGTTTGGTGCTCTTCCTACTCAGGGAAGCGGCCGGCTCGGCATATCGGTCGGCGAGATCGAGGACATTGTTGATATCAATAGGCGACAGGCGCTCGATATCCAGCAGGTGCTCGTAAGGAAATGTTTGTGTCATGGGACGCCGACTATAATGGCGATAGAAGATGATGACAACTGCTGGTATGTAAGGGTTATGACGGAAACAAAGCATAAAGAGCACATAATCACGGCCGATGAAACGGGCATCCGGCTCGATCGGTGGTTCAAACGGCACTTTCCCGGACTGCCCCACGGTCAGTTACAAAAATATCTTCGGTCGGGCCAGATTAGGTTGGCCGGAAAGAGGGTCGAGGCCGGCACGCGACTTGTGGGCGGGCAAGCCATGCGTGTGCCGCCTGATATTTTAGCCCCTCCGGCCGAGCGGCTAGAAAGGCGGATCGCGCAGAAGTCCGCGCGGACCGCAAATAAGCTAAAAAATCTCATCCTGTTCGAGGACGATGACGTCATCGTTCTGAATAAACCCGCAGGCCTTGCCGTCCAGGGCGGGACTGGCCTGCGCGAAAATCTTGACGATATGCTGACGGGCTTGGTCGGCGAGGGGGAAAGCAAGCCCAAGCTTGTCCACCGGCTTGATAGAGACACAAGCGGCGTATTGCTGCTGGCGCGCACGAGCTTCGCTGCCGCCAAGCTTGCGGCCGCGTTTCGCCATCGCGACACGGAGAAAGCCTATTGGGCGGTGACACAAGGCGTACCCAAAATGGATCGTGGCCGCATCGATGCCGCGCTGATCAAGCGCGGCGAGCGCATGATGGTGGATGAGGAGAAAAGCGAGGACGCGAAAGGGGCCGTCACGCTGTATAAAATTATGGAAAAGGCGAAAGGACAAGCCGCTTTCGTGGCTCTTTGGCCCGTGACAGGGCGCACGCATCAATTGCGCGTCCATATGGCTTATATTGGAACGCCGCTGCTTGGGGATAAGGCTTATGGCGGTGAGCGCAATACCGGCAACCTGCCGACGGATGAATTGGGCAAAGGCTTGCATCTCCATGCCCGGAGGCTGATAATCCCGCATCCGAGGCGCGGGACCATCGATGCCACGGCTCCACTCGGGCCGGAACTGCTGAAGACCTGGAAATGGTTTGGCTTCGACTGGAATGCCGAGACCGACGCTGAAAGCGAGTAGGAGAATGCCATGAAGAAAATATTTATCAGCCTCGCGGCACTGATCGTGCTGGCCGTTGCTGGCGCGGCTATCTATGTCTCCACGGTGAATATCGATACCTACCGGCCGCAAATCGCCGAGGCTCTCAGTAAACAAAGCGGCCGGGTGGTCAAGCTCGATGGGCCTTTGAGTCTTGGGCTTACATGGAAAGGTGCGAAACTGACCATTCGAGATGCCGCAATCGGCAACCCGGCCTGGACCAGTCGACCCGTGATGGCCGGTATCGGCGAATTCAAACTTGGCCTTTCGCTGCCACCGTTGCTCGAGCACCGTCTTGTGATTACGGACCTCGAAATCAAGAATGCCGACATAGCTCTTGAAGTCGGAAACATAGGTAAACCCAATTGGGAGCTGGGGCCGAAGGCCGATGCGGGTGCCTCTGTAAACGCTAAGGACAACGCCACGGAAAATGCAGCGAAACCGACGCCGGTCGCTTTGCACGTGGACAAGATCGTCATCACCGACAGTCAGGCGACCTACCGTGACAAGGATGGCAAGGAAAGTGTTTTTAAAGTCGCCAGTATGACGCTCGCCGACGGCAGCGGCGTCACGCTGCACCTCGTCGCCGATTACAATGGCGCGCCGCTTACGGTGAATGTTGAGACCGGTCTGAAAGATATGCTGGCGCCTACCGGACAAGCGAATTTCACGGCCGATCTCGATTATGCCAATAAGAGCGTGACGGCCAAAGGCTATGCCGATATGGAAAAGAAAAGCTTCGGCATCAGCGTGTATGAAATCAAGGCTGGCCCAACCACACTCGGTGGGGATTTAAAAGGAAGCTGGGGCGGCATCAGAACTTCGATCCAAGGAACGCTGCACAGTCCCCATGTTGACCCAGCGGATTTCAACGAGCAGGTCAGGGAAGGCGGCGGAGGCAACACGGCGCACGCCCGCCCCGCGTCCCAACGCGTATTTTCGGATCAGCCGCTGGGCCTCGAGGGTTTGAAATCGATCGATGCGGCGCTCAATGTCAATTTTGACGAGGTCGTAATTCCCAATGGCGCTCTTAAGAACCTTAAGGCGACTGCCGTACTGAAAGATGGGCTCCTGACGATCGATCCGTTCAAGGCTGTGCTCGGCAGCGGCGTTGTCGAAGGTCAGGCCAAGCTTGGTGCCGCCTCCGTTCCACCGGAGGTGAGCGTCTCTTTTCATGCGGCCGGGATTGAACTTGAAGATCTCCTTCGTCTGGCGAATGCTCCTACGTTTCTGTCCGGCAAGGCAACGCTTCAAGGCAATCTGGCCAGTTCCGGCACGAGCGCCCATGAACTCGCGGGCAACGCGCTCGGCGTGCTGAACGTCACGGCGGCCGGTGGCAACGTTTCCGGCAGTGATGCCAAGAATATCTCCTCAGGCCTTATGCAGCTGTTCGCTCCCAGCGGATCAAGTGGTCTCAACTGCCTAGCTGCCCGCTTTATCATCAAAAGCGGAATTGCCCGTGACAACGGCATATTGGTGGACACGAGCGCCACGACGGTGGCCGCCAAAGGCAGTCTCGATCTCGGCCACGAAACGATTGATATGAGCATGCGCGCCAAGAGTAAGCTCGTGAATGTTGCCGGCCTGGTGCCGCCTTTGCATGTCGGAGGGTCTTTCTCCGAGCCGCGATTTGGTATTGATCCGACAGAAACAGTGCAAAATGTAGCGGGACTTCTGACCAACGGTGCGATGAATACAGGCATTCCCGATATTCAGCAGGAGCCCGGGCAAAACGCCTGCCTCTTTACGCTCGACCATCCCAAAGCCGCTGTGGCCCCCGGAATTCTGCCCTCCACGCTGACCGGAAAGGCCAGTGAGCAGATCAAGAATATAGGGGGAGCGCTTAAGGGGCTCTTCGGCCAGTAATGGCCACCGCGCCGGCGGCGGCAGTTTCGCCGAGCTATACTGTTGTCCCGCTGGGATGCGACTACGCTGTCCACAAATCAGGCGCGCCGCTGCAAACGCCCGGCCGCGCAACCTTCGTATTACCGACAAGCGCGCTGGCCGAGGCGATTGCGCAAGAGTGGGCGGCGCCGACGGACAAAGTCAGAATCTCTATGCCGATGACCCAGTTAGCGGCCACGGCCATCGATATCACGCGCAAAGATCGGGCAGGGACGCTCGTGCAAGTGCAAGGCTACGTCGCAAGTGAATTGCTTTGTTATCATGCCGAAAATCCGCCCCAACTCGTGGCCGACCAGTTAAAACATTGGCAGCCGGCGCTCGACTGGCTCGGCAGAGCCTTCGGGATCGTTTTGCGGACTGGGCCAGGCGTTATGCCGATCGAACAAGGGCCTGAGGTTTTTTCGGCCATGCGCACCGTCCTGCACAGATTGGATGACTTCCGCCTCACGGGCCTCAAATTCGCAACGGAAGTCAGTGGCTCTCTCGTGCTGGCCCTGGCGCTTGCCGAAGGGTTTTATACGCCACAGCAAGTGTTCGAAGCAGCCGAGATCGATTCCAGTTTTCAGGCGCAGATCTGGGGTCAAGATCCCGCATCCGAAAAGCGGCGAGAGTCCATTCAATACGATCTCGTGGTTTCCGAGCTTTGGTTTGATTTGCTGAAAGCGTGAGGAGTCGGGCGCACGCTCAGTTGGTGGCTGGAACAGCTCACCTACGAGTTCACCGCCCCTTTGATGTCTTCGCGACTTTGGCGGCTTTGACGGCCTTGGCTGCCTTGGGAGGCTTGGATGGTTCAGTTGCTTCTGCTGGCGCGCTCGCCGCCCCCGAGTTAGCCTTCTTCGCTTTCGACGCGGGCTTGCCGAATTTCTTTCCAGGGCCCTTTGCAGCCTTCGCCGCCAAGATCTCGACCGCATCCGCCAGCGTCAACGTATCGGCGTCATAGGATTTTGTGACGGTGGCCATAAGTTTACCCCAACGCACATAAGGTCCGAACCGGCCTTTATTCAGGGAAACCGCCTTGCCGTCAGCCGGATGCGCGCCCAGAGCCTTGCCAGGCTCCCGCTGCGGGCGGTTGCCCTTGCTGGGCTCCGCAATAAGAACGACCGCGCGGTTGAGGCCGACATTCAGAACGTCGTCATCGGGGGGTAAGGTTTTATATTGCGAACCCATTTTCAGATAAGGCCCGAAGCGGCCGACACCGGCATAAATCATCTCGCCCTGCTCGGGATGTTTCCCGACCTCGCGTGGCAGGCTCAGAATTTTTAGCGCTGTCGATAGATCGATGAGATTTGGATCAAGACCTTTAGGCAGCGACACACGCTTCGGCTTCGGCGCATCGTCCTTTTTCTTTCTCTTCTTTTTAGGTTTGCCATCGGCGGCCGGCGCTTCAGCAGGCGGCGCTGTCAGGGGCAAAGGCCCCAACTGAACATAGGCGCCATAAGGTCCCACGCGGACCGTAATCGGCAGATTTGTTTGAGGATCGGCGCCCAGCTCACGCGGTCCCTGCATTTGCGGGGCGTTGTCATTCTGTCCGCCGGTAACGGCCAAAGGGCGTGTATTGCGGCATTCCGGATAGTTCGAACAGCCAAGGAAGGCACCGAACTTGCCAAGCTTAAGGCCAAGTCGCCCCGTCTTGCAAACTTGGCATTGGCGCGGGTCCCTGCCGTCTTCTTGGGCCGGGAAAAAGTGGGGCCCCAACGCCTCGTCGAGAGCGTCGATGACATCCGAGATCTTAAGGTCCTTCGTGTTGGCGATTGCGCCTGAAAAATGCGTCCAAAATTCACGCAAGACATGCTTCCATTCGATCCGCCCGCCTGAAATATCATCAAGCTTGCCCTCAAGGCCCGCCGTAAAATCGTATTCCACGTAATCATGGAAGAAATTCTCAAGGAATGCCGTCACGATCCGGCCTCGGTCTTCGGGCACAAACCGCTTGCGGTCCAAATTCACGTAGTCCCGGTCCTGCAGGACCTGCATAATGCTTGCATAGGTCGAAGGCCGGCCGATGCCGAGTTCTTCGAGCTTCTTAACGAGGCTGGCTTCGCTGTAGCGTGGGGGCGGTTGCGTGAAGTGCTGCTCCGGGCGCACATCTTTTTTGGTCAACGGATCGCGCTCGGCAACCGCCGGCAGACGGGCGTTGCCATAACCGTCTTCGTCCTGCTTTTTGTCGTCGTCCTCAGTCTCCTGATAAACCTTGAGCCAACCGTCAAACACGACGACCGAGCCCGTCGCCCGAAAAGTGGTCTTGTTATCATGACCGGTAATATCGACGGCGACC
Source organism: Pseudomonadota bacterium (assembly GCA_030775365.1). GTDB lineage: Bacteria > Pseudomonadota > Alphaproteobacteria > UBA9219 > UBA9219 > JALYJG01. Next base: position 1,610 of record JALYJG010000063.1, on the reverse strand, counting down.
TGGTCGAGGACAGCGCTTGCCATCTGCGAGGCCATGGTTCGCTGCCAGATCAACGTATAAAGCCGCAGACCTTCGCCATCCAGATAGCGGGCGACGTCGTCGGGGCCGCGGCGCATATCGGTGGGACGAATTGCTTCGTGCGCTTCTTGCGCGTTCTTGGCGGTCGTTTTGTAGAGCCTTGGCTCAGCGGGGACGTAATCCTTGCCGAACTCGCGGGCGATGACGTCGCGCGCCGCCGTAATGGCGTCGACCGATAAAGAGACGCCGTCCGTACGCATATAGGTGATGAGGCCCACGGTTTCACCGCCAATATCGATACCCTCGTAAAGGGCCTGAGCTGTGCGCATGGTGCGGGTAGCTCCGAGGCCGAGTTTGCGCGACGCCTCTTGTTGCAGTGTCGACGTTGTGAAAGGCGGGTAGGGGTTGCGCCTCGATTGTCTCTTTTCGACCGATGCAACGGTCCAGCTCAACTGATTGATGACGCCAAGCGCCGCTTGCGCTTCCGCTTCATTGTGGAGGGCGAACTTGTCGAGTTTCTTGCCGTTGAGATGTGTGAGACGCGCGGGAATTGAGGCTTGCTGCGCGGTCGTGAATACGGCCTCAATTGACCAGAACTCCTGGGGCCTAAAAACCTCGATCTCGGATTCCCGCTCACAGATGAGCCGCAAAGCTACCGACTGGACGCGGCCGGCGGATTTTGCACCCGGGAGCTTGCGCCATAGAACAGGGGACAGTGAAAAGCCTACGAGATAATCCAGCGCGCGGCGCGCCATATAGGCGTCGACGAGATCTTTGTCGACGGCGCGCGGATGCTTGATGGCGTCCAGCACTGTTTGTTTGGTAATTTCATTAAATGTAATCCGCTGGATCGGAATTTTTTTATCGAGCCCTTTTGCGCGCAGCACCTCTTGAATGTGCCAGGCAATGGCTTCCCCCTCGCGGTCCGGGTCGGTCGCCAGATAGACGATTTCTGCGCCCTTGACCGCGCTGACGATCTCGCTCACGGGCTTGCTCGCGCGCTCCCCAAGCTCCCAATCCATGGCGAAATCCTCGTCCGGACGCACGGATCCGTCCTTCGGCGGCAGGTCGCGGATATGGCCGTAGGATGCCAGAACCGTGTAGTCGCTTCCGAGGTATTTATTGATCGTTTTCGCCTTTGCCGGCGATTCAACAACGAGAAGTTTTTGTGCCACGAACTTGTCTCAACCATTCATTTCGCTTCGTCAAGCGCGCAGAGGATTGACATTACTTGAGGTTTTCGTCAACAAAAACACGATAATTAACTGATTTCTATACCTTTTAGTTGATACTTAAAGCATTGTCACAAACATCGCACCCACGACAATTGTCATCACAAACGTCGAAAACCACCCCAAGGCCCTTAACATCACGGGTGTCGTATAGGCGCCCATGATTCGCTTGGATGAGGCCATGTGCATCATGACGAACATCATGGGCACAGCAATTATTCCGTTGAGGACGGTCGACCAGAACAGTGCCTTGATTGGATTGACGCTCGTAAAATTGACCATGGTGCCAATCAGTGTCGCGCCCGCTAGGGTCGCATAGAAGGCTTTTGCTTCGCGGGGTCGGCGACCGAGCCCGATTTG
>JALYJG010000062.1:2702-9099 GCA_030775365.1 Pseudomonadota bacterium | reverse complement strand
GGGGCGAGTGTTGCAGCTGTTTTTTGCCTGTCTCTACAGCTATGTCGACCAGGTAAAGCATGTCCCCGAGATAGGGCCGGACATGCGTCACCAAAATGCTGCTCTTACTTTCGATCGAGTCCACAAGGCTTTGTCGAATGCCCCATAATTTCTGAGCCACAATGAAATATTCGTCTCTATTTTGGTCAGCCGTCATAGGCTTCACCTGTATAATCACGAAAACAACAATACACTTTCTTTACCACGAACAGGAGCCGCGGGCCAGAGGGGGCGGGCCATAGGGTGCGGGCGAGGGGTGCGGGCCAGAGGGTGCCGGTGGTTTCCGTGATTGTGCTCAGGGACTGTGCGCAGTGATTCTGCTCGGTGATTCTGCTCTAGGACAGCTCGGCCGCCAGCGCTAACCACTCATCCTCGCTCAAAACCCGCACGCCGAGTTCAGTCGCCCTCTTGGCCTTGGTGCCGGAATCGGCGCCCACGACGACGAAATCGGTCTTCGAGGAGACCGTACTGCCGACATTTGCGCCCATGGCTTCGGCCTTCGCCTTGGCTTCGGCCCGCCCCATGGCTGCCAGCGTGCCCGTAAAAACAATCGTCTTGCCAGTCAGCGATGTCTCGCGTCCCGCGGCCGCCACGTAATCGCTTACCTTGAGCTCCTGCGCCAGATCATCAAAGGCGCTTCGGTTATGAGGTTCATCGAAAAAATCGACAATATCGCGGGCGACGAGCGGCCCGATTTGCTCGATGCCAACGAGATCGCGCCAGGCTTCGGAATCCTGAAGCCGGGCCGCCTGCATGGCTCCGGCCCAGCGCTCGAGCGAGCGGTAATGCTTGGCTAAGAGCCGGGCCGTCACCTCGCCCACCTGCCGTATGCCAAGCGCAAAAATGAACTTCTCCAACGGCACATGACGCCGAGCCTCGATGGCCGCCATGAGCTTATCGACCGACTTTTTTCCCCAGCCCTCACGATCGCGGAGCTTCTCGACATGCACGTGCAGACGAAATATATCAGCGGGGGTGCGTATGACATTGTCTTTCCACAATTCATGGATGCGTTGATCGCCGAGCCCCTCGATGTTCAAAGCCGTGCGGCTCGTGAAGTGCCGCAAACGCTCGACCGCCTGCGCCGGGCAAATCAGGCCGCCCGTACAGCGGCGCGCCACCGCGCCCTCTTCGCGCACGGCCTTGGATCCGCATTCGGGGCAGTGATCGGGAAATATGAAAGGTAACGACGACTTTGCGCGTCGCTTGAGATCAACCCCTGTTACCTGTGGAATGACATCGCCGGCGCGCTGCAAATGCACGATGTCGCCCTCGCGGATATCTTTTCTGTTGATTTCGTCCTCGTTGTGCAGCGTGGCGCGGCTGACGACAACCCCGCCCACCGTGACCGGTTCCAGATCGGCGACTGGCGTGAGTACACCTGTGCGCCCCACTTGGATCAGGATGCTTTTAAGGCGGGTCGAAGCCTGTTCGGGCGAAAACTTGTGGGCGATAGCCCAGCGCGGCGCCCGGCTCACGAAACCCAGCCGTTCCTGCCAATCCAGCCTGTCCACTTTATAAACCACGCCGTCAATATCGAACGGCAAAGCGTGACGGCCCTCTTCAAGCGTACGATAGTGCGATAATGCATCCTCAGGCGTCGCACAAAGTCGCGACGGCTCGTTCAGCGCAAATCCCCAGCGTTTGATTTGCTTGCGTATCTCGCTTTGGGTCTTGAAAGACGGCCCGCTGATCTCGCCCAAGGCATAGCCGAAGAATCGGAGAGGCCGCGAGGCCGTTATGGTGGGATCCAATTGCCGCACGCTGCCGGCCGCGGCATTGCGGGGATTGGCAAAAGGTGGCTCGCCCTCCGCTTCGCGCCGGGCATTTAAAGCTACGAAATGGTCGCGCTCAAGAAAGATCTCGCCGCGAATTTCGAGGATCTCTGGATAGGGTGCCTGCAGCTTTCGGGGCACGTTTTGGATCGTGCGGACATTGGCCGTGATGTTCTCGCCTGTCGTTCCGTCGCCGCGTGTCGCGGCCTGGATAAGCACGCCGTCTTTATAGCGCAGAGAGGCTGAGAGGCCGTCGATCTTGGGTTCGGCCATGAAAGCAAGGGTCTCGCCGTCCGCCAATTGCAAAAAGCGGCGAATGCGGTTCACGAAGTCCAAAATGTCGTCGTCCGAAAAAGCATTGTTAAGGGACAGCATCGGCGCGCTATGGGTGATTTTGCCAAAACCTCCGGCGGGGGCCGCGCCGACCTTGGCTTCGGGATCGTCCTTGGGCGCCAATAGGGGAAATTTCTCTCTCAGCTGCCGATAGCGCTCGCGCAGCGCGTCATAGGCGGCGTCCGAAATAAGCGGCGCATCTTTGGCGTGATACATCTTGTCATGATGACGGATTTGTTCGGCAAGATCAGCGAGGGCTTTGCTGGCCTCCTCGGCCGTTGGATCGCCGTCGGCTGGAGGCTTTTTCTTAAGGCTCATCGGCCGGTCGACACGAGTGAGCGCAGCCGGGAGATCAGCTCGCTCTGCGGGAACTCGAGCTGGCTTTTGGCTGTAAGATCTTTGAGGATAACGGAATTCTTCGCCTGCTCATCGGAGCCCACCAGAAGTGCGAATGGAATGCCGGCCTTGTCCGCATATTTAAGCTGCTTTTCGAGCTTGGCAGGCTCGAGATAGTTTTCGACATTGAATCCGGCCTGCCGCAGTTGGGCCGCCAACGCCAGGTAGACCGGACGCAGAGCGGGGTCCATCTGGGTCACAAGGATCTGCACGCAGCTTGCGATACTCGGCAGAAGTTTATGCGCGTTCAATTGATCGAACAGACGCGTCAGGCCAATGGAGATGCCGACGCCCGGCAATTTTGATTTCGTATAATGGCCGGCGAGATCGTCGTAGCGACCGCCAGAGCAGACGCTGCCGAAATCCGGATGTGCGTCAATCAGCGTCTCATAGACCGTGCCCGTGTAGTAATCGAGCCCGCGGGCGATCGCAAGATTAAGACGCGTGCGAGGCTCGGGCACGCCCAGGGCCTCAAGCGCGTGGACGACTTGGGTCAGTTCCTGCAGGCCTTGCCGAAATACATCATGGGTGGCTTCAAGGGCTTGCAGCCTGGCGAGGACGGACGCTTTGCTCCCTTGGTGAGCTATGAGCTTGAGGATGCTGTCGGCGTTATCGTCCCTCAGGCCGAGACCGATGATTGTCTCGCGCACTTTGTCCGGGCCGATTTTATCGAGCTTGTCGATTTCACGTAGCACAAGCGTTTGCTGATCTGCCGCCTCGATACCATAACCGGCCAAAAGGCCGAGCAGTATCTTTCGGTTGCTGAAGTGAATCGTGAAGTCCCCGATTTTCAGCTCCTCAAAGATTTGCACAATGATGGCCGGGATTTCGGCTTCATAAGCGCAATCGAGCTTGTCCTTGCCGATGACGTCGATATCGCATTGGTAGAACTCGCGGAAGCGACCACGTTGCGCTCGCTCGCCCCTGTAAACGCGCTGGATTTGATAACGGCGAAACGGAAAGGGAAGTTCGCGCTCATGTTCGGCGACGTAGCGGGCGAGCGGAACCGTTAGATCGAAGCGCAAGGCCAGCTCCGGCGCTCGGTCTTGTTGGAGCGAACCGGTCGACTGAACGAAATAAACCTGCTTTTCTGTTTCACCGCCCGACTTTGTCAGCAAAACGTCTCTCAGTTCGAACACCGGCGTTTCGATGCCGATAAAACCAAACCGCTCAAACCCGCGCCGGATAACATCCAGCATATGCTGGAAAATCATCTGCTCGCGCGGCAGAAGCTCGAGTGTTCCGGGCGGGGTACGGGGTTGGATAAGCGGCATCACAGGCCTCAAGATTTCAAGGCCACAAGGCTAGACAAAAGCCGCGCTTGCGCAAAGCAAAATATCAGTCCGCACCGCGCCGCGCGTTAGCTCAGACGCTCTCGTCTTCGCGCTCGACGACATCATCGACAGCGCCGTCCTCGCCCAGTTCCTCGGCATCCTCGATCAGAACGTCCTCGCCATCCTCGCCATCGGCGGCGGGGATCTCTTCGATGACTTCCTCAGGCTTAGGCGCGGCGGCCGCTTTCTTGTCCGCGGCGCGGCCGCGGCGGGCGCGCATAAGGATCTCGGGGTCGAACACGGTGCCGCAGCTGGGGCAAACTGGCGGGTTCTTCTTCATGTCATAGTAGCGTGTCGCGCAACCGGGACAGATGCGTTTTGTTCCCCATTCTGCTTTTGCCAAGTCAAATCTCCATATCCGAAAAGAATGCCCCTGGGGGCGGTGTCCTGTTACATAAAATTTCCGAACCGGCAAGAGTTTTGATAAACCCCCTTTGGGTCCCTGGCCCCTTCGCAGCGCTTACGCCCTCTACCCGCAAAGACGTAAATAGTCTAAACAGAAATGCCATGACGGATTCCTCAGAAAACCGCCCTTCTCCCGAGGCCTTACTGGCCGATGCCAGCCGTGAAGGCCGGGGTAAACTGAAGATTTTCATCGGCGCTGCCCCCGGCGTCGGGAAGACCTATGCCATGCTGCGTGCGGCCCAGGCGCGCGGCAAAGAGGGCGTGGATGTCGTTGTCGGTATCGTCGAGACCCATCAACGCAGCGAAACGGAAACCCTCGTCCAGGAACTCGAAGCCGTGCCGCGGCAAGTGATCGATTATCGCGGCATCGCTTTTCAGGAAATGGACCTCGACGCGATCCTTAAGCGCAGTCCGAAGCTGGCTCTCGTGGATGAGTTGGCGCATTCGAATATACCGGGCACGCGCCATCCCAAGCGCTACCAGGATGTCGAAGAGCTCCTGGATGCGGGCATCGATGTCTATTCCACCTTGAACGTCCAGCATATCGAAAGCCTGAACGACATTGTGGCGCGCATCACCGGCATCACGGTCCGCGAGACCATACCCGACGGCATCGTGCAGAAAGCGGACTCGATTGAGCTCATCGATCTGACGCCCGAGGAGCTGTTGCAGAGGTTGAAAGAGGGAAAGGTTTACATCCCCGAACAGGCCCGGCTTGCCATGGGGCGATTTTTTACGCCGGGCAATCTGACGGCGCTGCGTGAGCTCGCTCTGCGGCAAGCGGCCGCGCGGGTTGATGAGCAGATGGCCAGCTATATGCGCAGTCACGCGATCGCCGGCCCATGGCCGGCGAGCGACCGCGTGATGGTCTGCATTGCCGATGACGGGCAGGCTTCCGCGCTCATCCGCACGGCCAGGCGAAGCGCCGAGCGCCGCCAGGTGCCTTGGCTGGCGCTCTATGTCGAGACCCATCGTCACGCCACCCTGCCCGCCCATACGCATCACGATATTACGCAAGCGCTGCATATGGCCGAAAATCTCGGCGGCGAAACCATGACAGTCGCCAGCGAGGACGTGGCCGGGGAGATTTTACGGGCGGCGCGGGAGCGCAATGTCAGCGTTATCATCATCGGTAAGTCCAAACGTTCCCTCGCCTCGCGCCTCATGCGCCCGTCGGTCGCCGCGGCCGTGCTGGATCGGGGCGACAGTTTCGACATCATGGTCATGAGCGGCGGTGATGTCCGGCAGCGGCCGGTTGCTGAGCGGTTCGAAACCGGCCCTTGGTATGCGCGCCTGGATTGGATGTCCTTTGCTGCAGCCACGGCGACGATGGCGCTCGCAACCGTTATCGCCAGCGGCGCCTATCACATCGGCGGCCTGGCCGCGCCCGCCTTTATCTATTTGATCGGCGTCATGCTCGTCGCCGTCGACCGGGGCATGAAAGTCTCTGTCTATGCCAGCTTTCTGAGCCTTTTGGCGCTCGACTTTCTTTATACCGAACCCCGCTTTTCCTTAAGCGTGCAAAAGCCGTCCGATTTTGTAACTTTAGCTTTTTTCTTTGTCGTGGCTGTTACGATCAGCCTCGTCGGCGCCCGGTTGCAGCGGCAGGTGGAAGTCACGCGGCGCAACGCCGAGCGCACGCAGGCCTTGTATGCGTTTAATAAGACGATCGCTGCGGCCGCGACGCTTGACGATATTTTGCAGGCTGCCGTACGCCACGTCTCCCAAAGCCTCGTCATGCGAACGGTTTTGCTTTTGCCCAAAGGCGAGCGCCTCGAGCCCGCGGCGGCCTATCCGCAAGAGACCAAACTTGATACCGCCTCTTATGCCGCTATGGACTGGGCCTGGCGGCACGGCAAGCCGGCCGGACTTGGATCCGATACGCTTCCCGGGGCGCCGTTTTACGGCCTGCCTCTGCGCGCCGGAAAGAAAACAGTGGGCGTGCTTGCGGTCGAGCCGGCCCGAGGAAAATCCTTTTCTTCCGAGAACGAGAACTTCCTTGCCAGTCTGGCAACCCAATCAGCCGCTGCGATCGAACGCGCGAGCCTCGCCGCTGATATAGCGCAAGCACGTTTGCAGACCGAAACCGAGCGGCTGCGCGCCAGTTTACTCTCG
>JALYJG010000062.1:0-2692 GCA_030775365.1 Pseudomonadota bacterium | reverse complement strand
GATCTGCGTACCCCGCTCGTGGCGATTCTGGGTGCCACGACGAGTTTGCGCGATTATTGGGACCGGTTCGACGACCAGTCCCGCCGTGATCTGTTCGCCACGATTGAGGATGAATCCGATCGGCTCAATCGCTTCGTGCAGAACCTTCTCGACATGACCCAGCTCGTTTCCGGCGGCTTGAAACTCAAGCGCCAGCCGACGGATGTGCAAGACCTTATTGGTGCGGCCTGCGCACGGCTTAGCAAACCGCTGGGCTCGCGACCGCTCAAACTCGATATTCCGGACGATTTGCCGCCGATCGAAGGCGACTTCACGATCCTCGAGCGCGTCCTCGTCAACGTCCTCGACAATGCTTGCAAATATGCGCCGATCGATCAGCCTCTCACGGTTACGGCCAGGCGCGAGGCGCATTATGTTCGCCTGACCGTCACGGACCGCGGACCCGGCATTCCGGAAGAAGAGCGCGAACGCGTCTTCGATATGTTTTATCGCGTCAAGGTCGGCACAGCGCCAACAAGCGGGGCCGGTCTTGGTCTTGCTATCTGCCGCGGTTTCATCGAAGCCCATGGTGGCCGCATCATGGCTCAGCCCGGCGTGGACGGGACGGGGACGCAGATCGTCATACGTCTGCCCGTCGTGCGAAGCACGTAAGGCTCGTGCGAAGCACGTAAGGCTGGTGCGAAGCACGTAAGTCTTGCATGCGAAGCGCTGAGCCTGCCCGGTCAAGCCTTTGAAGCCCGGCATGAGCGCGGCAGGACAGAGCCCTGCCCCTGGTGGTTACCGTGCTACTTCTTTTGCCGCCGCGCTTCATAGAGCGCTACTGCTGCCGCGTTGGAGACGTTGAGGCTGCCGACAGGACCGCCCGTCGGTAACTTGGCAAGCTCGTCGCATTTTTTGCGCGTCAGTTGCCGAAGCCCGTCGCCCTCGGCGCCAAGGACGATCACGCTGCGGCCGGACAGGTCGCAGGCGCCCAGCAGCTTTTCGCCTTCTTCGGCGAGGCCCACGCACCAGTAGCCGGCCTGACGCAGCTCATCAAGGGTGCGGGCAAGATTGACGACATGGATTTGCGGAACATGGTCGGCGGCGCCGGAAGCGGATTTTGCCAATACGCCTGTCAGGCCCGGAGCGTTGCGCTCGGTGAGGATAACAGCGCCGGCGCCGAAGGCGGCGGCGGAGCGCAGTATGGCGCCGATATTATGGGGATCGGTAACCTGGTCCAACATAACAAGGCAGTCGGGCGGATTATCGCCTGTGATCAGCTCAGCAAGTGAAGGCTCCGGAAGCGGGCCGACTTCAAGGACGATGCCCTGATGCACGCTGTTGGGGGGCGTCAGCCGATCAAGTTCGGCGCGATCGGCATTTTTGGCGTCGGGTCGTTTGAGCAACAACTCGTCGCGTGCGGCCACAATAGCCTCGGCAAAAGCTTTCTGCCCGGCCTCGGTGAGCCAGAGACGATAGCATTTGCGCTGGGGATTGAGCCAGGCCGCACGGGCCGCATGCAAGCCCCAGATGAGCAGCGTATCCTTGTTGGACGTCAATCTTTCCGGCGTCGCGTGAGGGTGCTTGGCCGGTGCTGTCGAGCGGGCTTTATCGGGTTGTGGGCCTCTACGGTCCTGCCTGCGGGGCGCATAATATTTTTTCGGCGGTGCTGCCTGCGGAGTTACTCCAGCCACAGCCAATTCATCGCGGGATGCGGCGGGCGCGGTGTAGTATTTTTTAGGGGGGCGCTCGCGGTGTCCCCGGCCCGTGGAAGGGCGGCCTCTGTCACGCTGGCTCTTTTCGCCGTGGCGCCGTTCATTAGGCGCGCCCTCACGAGGTTGTGCCTGCCCCTTAGCCTCGCGCCTGTCCTCTCTATGCCGTCTCTCACCATACCGCTTCCCTCCATGCCGCTTCCCACTATTCGACTTCCCACCATTCGACTTCTCACCGTTCGACTTCTCACCCTGCCGTGTCCCGCCATATCCGGTTTCGCCAGAGCCCGTTTCCGCAGATCCCGTCGTCGCAGAGCCTCTTTTGGCAAAACCTGTCTTGGCAAAGCCAGCCTTGGCATAGCCAGACTTTGAACGCCCTTGAGGCTCGGCGCTCGAGGACGCGAAGCGCTTTTTTGGCGCTTGCGGGTCGTAACCTTCCTTCGAGGATGCACCATGCCTGGCATTCCCAGGCACAGGCTTGCTCGTTTGTGAGCCGAAATGAGCGCGCGAGCGCGGGGGATAGGCTTTTTTCATGGCTGAGTACTTTCATAGGAACATGGGCCGCCTGAGGCCAGGGGTGCGCACAGGCCTTGCCACACAAAAAGGGCCAATTCAAGAAACACACGGCCTTTACAGCTGAAGATTACCTAAGTCATTGAATTTACTATTATGAACAATGTATTTACGCGCCTCCTGTTAAGGAAAGTTTGAGAATTTATGGGTTATCTCTTCTCATTGGATCTTCCAAGTCCTCGTTACTCAAAGGTTCCCGGTTGTCCACGATCGAGCCCACGTCTCCCGCAGCCGCGCCCGGCTCAAGCCTCGCCGTCGTTCCCGGCTGGCACGATCAGGACGGCACGCTTCGTGAAATGTGGGTGCGCAACCAGACGCCCCAGGCGATAGCCGAGGCCCTGGGCCGTTCCGTTCCCGCCATCATGACCCGCGCCGCCAGGCTCGGCCTGCCGCGTCGCTCCGCCCCGGGGCGCAAACCGGGCCCCCGC
>JALYJG010000061.1 GCA_030775365.1 Pseudomonadota bacterium | reverse complement strand
GGTCAGCGTTGTAACATTGGGTGACTATGCCTTGGATCCGGTCCCCTTCCATCGGAGCATGAGCCAGGCTGTCGCCGAGCATAAAAGCCAGCGCCGCTGCCAGATTTTTGTGGTCGAGCGTAAAAACCTGAATGAAGCGGCCGAGAGCAGGCTCTTGAGCTTTGGCTTCTTCGGCTTGTCGCACGAGCTGGGGCCAAAGATCCCGGGTCTGCAGAGGGTTCTGTGTCATTTTGACTATCCTGTAAGCGGTGCACCTTGCCAGATGATCGCGCCTCGAAGCAACCCCAAGCCCAGAACCAAGCGTTTCAAAATTCAAATCAATCTCGCCTTTGAGCCCGGAATGCCTGCAAAAAGCGGCTATTTGGCGCGGCGTTAGCTTGAAACTGCTTTGAATTTCTAAATGAATCCAAGGAGTTTTTAAGACGGCATAAAGTCTCAGGTGGGATAATCCATCTTACGGTTGCCCCAATATTTCCAACCCGGTTGAACAGAATGCTTATGCGTTTCCCATTGTCCCTCGGTGGTCTTCGATCAGTTGCGCGCGGTGTGCGCAAAGGCTCGACAGCGGTCGAAATGGCGCTTGTAGCGCCTGTATTCTTCCTGCTGCTAATGGGCATGACCGAGATCGCTTTGTTTTTGACCGCGCAGCAACTGCTTGAGAACGCCACTTTCAATACGTCGCGTCTTGCCAAAACAGGTTACACAGCTAACGGTAAGACGCAGGCGCAGACCGTCAGTCAAATCCTGAACAACGAGCTGCAAAGCTTTGGGTCGTTCATCGATCTGACGAAGGTAACGATGACCGCGACGAGCTACAACAGCTTCACGACGATCGGAACGGGCGGCACCAGCGGCCTTGGTACGCAAGATCAGATCGTCGTCTATACCGTCACTTATCCGTGGATGCTTTTCACACCGATGTTGAGTCAGATCATCGGTACTGGCGGCGTCGTCACGTTGACCTCACGCATTGTGGTGCGCAATGAACCTTATGGCTAAAATAGCCGCGTGGCGCGGCGGCGGGTTGCGGTCGGAGTTTCGACGCGGGGTGGCGGCCGTCGAGTTCGCTTTGACGCTGCCCATCTGGGTCACGATGTTTCTGGGGATGACGGACGGCGCCTACTGCCTCGTGGTTAATGAACGGGTTGATAGGATCGCCTACTCGGTCACCGATATCGTGGCGCAGTATCAGACGATCACTAAGGCCAATTTAGCCGATATTGTTCAGGCGGCGAGCCAGTTGATGAATCCATTTGCGTTCAATGCGAACGGGGTCGTCATCGTCTCTTCGGTCTACAAGCCCCCCGGGCAAAGCCCGACTATTTGCTGGCAATATGTCGGCGGCGGCACGGCCAATCTACCCACCAAGCTCGGATCGACGGGCGGAACGGCGACCTTACCCAACGGCCTCGTTTTGAACGACAACGATAACGTCATCATAAGCGAGGCTTATTACAAATTTACGCCGATGTTCCTCTCGGCGGGCCTGCTCTCGTCGGGAACAGTCTATCGGACCGCGGTTTACAAGCCGCGCCTGAGCCCACTTATCACGCCGCCGACATAAGGGAGATCGCCATGGCACGTTGGTCCTTGTTGCAATCCTTCCTGCGGTTTTTGCGGAGTTTCGCCCGATCGGAATCGGGCATGACCCTGCCGCTGCTTGCGGTTTCCATGGTGGCGATGGCCGGCATGACGGGTATCGCCATCGACACCGCCCGTCTGCAGCTCGTGCAGTCTAAGCTGCAATTTTCGCTTGACGCCGCGGGGCTTGCCGGCGGTTCGACCGTGAGTACCGCGACCCTGAACACCGAGGTCAACAAATATTTGGTTTCGAATTTCAACGGTTATCTTGGTGCCACGATCACCGGCACGAATGTGTCCGTTGACTCAACCAATACAGTGATCTCCTTATCGGCGACCGCCACGATGCCGTCGACTTTTATGAGTGTCCTCGGCGTCCATACGCTCACCGTCAATGCCAATTCACAAATATCGCGCGCCGTAACCGGCCTCGAGCTCATCATGGTGTTGGACAATACCGGGTCCATGAACAATTCCGCCGGTGGCGGCGTCAGCAAAATCCAGGCCTTGCAGTCTGCCGCCAACTCGCTGGTCACGACGCTATTCGGCGGTTCAGCGACCTCCACCAACAACAAGCTTTGGGTCGGCATTGTTCCGTTCTCACAAGCCGTGAATATTGGCACCTCGCACCCGACCTGGATGAACACGGCCTATGACAACACCCTGTCGAGCATGCCGTTAAGCACCGGCCCGGGTTGGGGGCCGACGACATGGGGTGGTTGTGTCGATGCGCGCAAAAACGGGGAGGACATAACGGATGATCCGCCCGCAACAGGGAGCACAAACACTCTCTTCAATCAGTATTACTGGACGAGTGACAATCTCAACACCGACGGGGTGACGAATTCGGGCTACAATAATTGGGCCACGCGGGTCTATAAGCGTTGCAAGAATGGCTCTTGCACGACTGTGACAGGTAGCTGTTCGACGAGTAACGGCTACACGTGCACGGTCACGAGTTACAACTACGCCAGTCCCATAAATACCACCAACAAGGGCCCAAACCTGTTGTGTCCGCAACAAGTTACGCCGATGACGAACAACCCCGCCACCTTGACGGCCGCGATCAACTCCATGCAGGCCGTCGGCGACACCCTTATCAACCAAGGTCTGCAGTGGGGTTGGAACATGATTTCGCCGCGCTGGCAGGGCTTATGGGGCGGTATTATGAACACGAATAACCTACCGCTTGCGTACGGCACCCAAGGTATGAGTAAAGCTATTATTCTTCTAACGGACGGAGAAAACACCATCGACAACACAGCGCACGGTGCCTATTGGTTCGTAGGAGATAACTGGCTTGGTACGACGAGTACCCCGACCGGTGAGTCTAATTTAAACAACAAGACTCTGGCTCTCTGCACCGCCATGAAAAATGCCGGGATATTCATTTATACGATCGCGCTCGGTGTGGACACGACACCGACCTCGCTGGCTCTGTTGCAGAATTGTGCGACGGCGCAGAACTATTACTTCAACTCGCCCTCGACCACTCAACTGCAAGGGGTCTTTAGCGCCATCGGTGACTCGCTATCGAACCTCCGTGTCAGCAAATAATCGCGGTCGACAGCGCGAATATCATTTAGCCTTGGCGATTTCCTGGCGGGCTGCTTCCAGATCCTGGCGGAATGCCGGCGTTTGCAGCAGCGCTCCGATCACAAGCGAGGCCAACGACTGGCCGGCCGCAATGTCCGTCGGGTAATGCACGCCGGACTGGATACGATGCCAGCCCACGTCTTCGGCGCGATTACGTAGATCCGCCAGGCGGTCGGGGTAGAGAAGGCCCAGGACTTCTCCCAAGACACGTACGACGCAGGCATGGCCGCTCGGATACGAGGGGCTATCGTCCAAGGGGTCGATGAGCAAAGTGATGTGCGGGTCGGCGAGGTAGGGGCGCCGCATATGCCAAAACTTCTTATCGGCCTCGACGATGCGCCGTGTATCCTTGAAGATTTTATCGAGGAGACCGAAGGTCAAAGGCAAGCGCTCGCGCGTGAAGTCCTTGCCGAGAACCGGGGTTATGAGGTCGATATTAAAGGCCTGCTCGCTTTGCATGGCCTTGCGATCATCGGGCAAAATATTGCTCTGGAAGCCTCTCATCGCTTCGATTTCGCTTTTCCACACCCCGCTGCCTTCCGCCGGAGGGGTGTTCAAAAGCTGCGGTGGCAGCGTCTCCGGAGCGACATAGGCGACAGTGGCGGCGACTGTGACGTCGGTGAAGGATTGCGCGGGCGAGGGAAGCAGCAGTAGGAGTAGGGCAGCAACGCCTGCCAATCTGAGGGATACCATCGAAGAACTTCCTTTTGGGGTTTATTTGCCGTGCCGCCTGATTTCCGATAGACAGTCAGGCGTCTGCGATCTTTCTAGGCTGATTCATGACCATCTTCCAGACCATTGCCATTCTGCTGACGATTGCGGCTCTGGGAGCATACATCAATAAAAAGATTCTTAAGCTTCCGGCTGCCATTGGCCTGATGCTCTTCGCTCTGGCGATCTCTCTCGGCGCGTTAGGCCTGGCCGGTCTGGGCTGGATCGATCTCGGGCCGACCAGTGCGTTTGTGGCGCATATCGACTTTTCCGGCATCCTCCTGCACGGCATGTTATCGTTTCTGCTTTTCGCCGGCGCCATGCATGTCGATTTGGGGGAGCTCAAGAAATATCGGGCCCTCGTAGCCATTCTGGCCACGATCGGCGTCGCGCTCGCCACCTTTGTGACAGGAACACTTGTCTGGATGGCGGCCAAGGCCCTTGGCTTTCCTTTTCCCTACATTAGTGCGCTTTTGTTCGGTGCTTTGATCGCGCCGACCGACCCGGTGGCGGTGATCAGCATTTTGAGCGGGGGCGGTATGCCGAAAACACTGCAGGTCAAGATTGCAAGTGAAAGCCTGCTGAACGATGGGGTCGGTGTGGTTACGTTTCTTGCCATTCTGGCTTTTGCGCGCAACCCCCAAATTTCGGGCACCGGCGCTGTCGACATAGCCTTACTGCTCGCTTGGCAGGGCGTGGGGGGCTTCGCGCTTGGGCTTGCCTTGGGATGGCTGACCTATCAACTGCTGCACACGGTCGACGATTATAAAGTTGAGGTCCTGCTGACCTTGGCGCTGGCGGCGGGTGGCTACAGTCTTGCGGAATTCGTCGATGTCTCAGCGCCAATAGCCATGGTCGTGGCCGGCCTCGTCCTCGGCAATCATAACGACTCTTTTGGGTTGTCGCCCAAAGTCCGCAAGCAGCTCGACATGTTTTGGGAACTGCTCGACGAAATTCTTAATGCTATTCTCTTCATGCTTATAGGGCTCGAGATGGTCGTCATTCCCATTCAGGCTCCGCAGCTAGCGGCAGGGCTGGCCGCCATTATTGCCGTTCTGATCGGGCGTTTTGTCAGCGTCGGCCTGCCGGTTGCGCTCATGCGCCTGCGCTACATATTCGAGCGTGGTACCATACGCCTTTTGACCTGGGGCGGGTTGCGCGGCGGCATTTCCATTGCCATGGCGCTATCGTTGCCCCCCGGGGATCAAAAAGACCTGATTTTAAATATGACCTATATGGTGGTCGTGTTTTCCGTTCTTTTCCAAGGCACTACCTTTCGTCACGTCGTCCGCGCGATTATCCCCGAAACGCCGGCCGACATGTAAAAGCCGACATGTAAAAAGGGTGTGCCTTTACAAAGCGGCCGGCGCGGTTATAAGGACTCGCATGAAAAAACTTGGTGCCATCACCCTCGCGGTCGCGATCCTGTGCAGTTGCGCATCGCTAGAGCCCGCCCCGGAAAAGTTCGTGGGGCCGCCCGGCATAACGCGCCTCAACGTGGCCACAATTGACGTCGTCGACCACAGTGGGTTTCAGCCCGCCAATTCGCCCTATAAGAGCTCGGCCCTTTCGCCTACGATTGCCGAGGCGGCTCGCCAGTGGCTCGCAGGTTCATTGAAAGCGGTGGGGCCGACGGGCGAGGCTATGGTTGTCATCGAGGACGCTAGCGTGACCGAACATGCATTGCCGACGAGCGATGATATGATGGATGTATGGTTCAAGCGGCAGCAATCCAGCGTTTATAACGCGCGTCTCGAGGCGCAGGTTGAGATCAGGGGAGGCCGAGGCTATGCCTTCGCGAGTGCCGAGGCGAAGCGATCGGTTACTTTGCCCGAGAAGCCCACAGCGAGTGAAAAGCAAAATGCCTATATTCAGTTGCTGGACGGGCTCATGAAAGATTTCGCTCGTAACCTCGATGCAAGCATCCGCGAGCATCTGCGCGACTCCCTCAACAATGCCGACACCCCGCCGGATGTTAACCCTGGGTAAAGGTTAAACGTTTCCCGACAGCCGGCTGCGCGTTGCCATTTTACTGCCACGTTTGTTATGTATGTTGACCGATCCAGAAGGAAAAGAGTAAGGTCGCGCGATAACTCTTTGGTATCTCTTGTTATTTCTGAAACCTTTGGTCGGTCGGGTGCGAAGTTTCCATGAGCGATAGGCCGAAAAGCTCCGAGCCAGCTCAACATGGCCGCGTCTTCTGGATCCTCGCTTTCCTGCTCATCCTCGGCCTCGTCCTTTGGATCGTCCAGCCTTTTCAGAGCCCAGCCAATGGCGGAAAGCAAGCCGGCAACGGCGCGCCGGTCCCTGTTGTCGCCGCGGTCGCGCAAAAGGCTGCCATTGACATTACCGAGCATGCTTTAGGCACGGTCACTCCGCTCGCCAACGTCACGGTCCGCGCACAAATCAGCGGACAATTGATGGAGATCGCCTTTCAGGAAGGCCAAATGGTCAAGGCCGGCGATTTTCTGGCACAGATCGATCCTCGTCCCTATCAAATGGCCTTGGAGCAAGCAGAAGGAAATTTTGCGCGGGATGAAGCCCTGGCAAAAGAAGCGCAGTTGAACCTAGCCCGATACAAAAAGCTCGTGGCCGAGGATTCGATCGCACGACAGCAGCTTGATACGCAGCAATCTTTAGTCGACCAGTATATCGGCACACTAGCTACCGATCGGGCCCAGATCAACAGTGCCAAGCTTAACCTGGCCTACTGCCATATCACGGCGCCCGTGGCGGGACGCGTGGGTTTGAGGCAGGTCGACCAAGGCAACTACGTCCAAGTAAACGACACCAACGGTCTGGTCACGATTGCCCAGCTGCAGCCAATTACCGTGTTGTTTACGTTACCGGAGGATGACGTTCCGGCCATAATGAAGCGGATCTCCGCTGGAGCTGAGCTGCAGGTTACGGCCTTCGACCGGACGCAGGCGAACAAGCTTGCCACGGGACGTCTCAGTTCTGTCGACAATCAAATCGATGTCTCGACCGGTACCGTGAAGCTGCGTGCGCAGTTTGACAATACCGACTTCGCGCTGTTCCCGAACCAGTTTGTCAATGCTTCCCTTCTCGTTGACACGCTCAAGGATGTCGTGACCGTGCCCTCGGCTGCTGTGCAGCGCGGCGCGCCGGGAACTTTTGTTTATCTTATCAAGGACGACAACACGGTTACCGTGCGTGCCATTAAGATCGGACCGGCACAGGGCGACATGGTCGCAGTCCTGGATGGTTTATCGGAGAACGACAAGGTCGTAACAGACGGGGGCGACAAACTGCGTGAGGGCGCGAAGGTCGCCTTGCCCAATGAAACCCGGGCGAGCGACAAAGGCAGTGCAACGGATAAGGGTGCAAAAGGTGATGACGCTTCAGCGCATCGCCGTAAAGAGCGGCAATGAGCCTCTCGCGTCCCTTTGTTTTGCGTCCGGTGGCTACTTCATTATTGATGGTGGCCATTCTTCTAGTCGGCTTTGTGTCTTTCCGCTTTTTGCCTCTGTCTGCGCTGCCTGAAGTCGATTATCCAACCATTCAGGTGCAAACCTTCTATCCAGGCGCCAGTCCCGAAGTGATGACTTCCGCTGTGACAGCGCCGATTGAGAGACAATTCGGGCAGATGCCGGGCCTCAATCAAATGTCATCGGTAAGCTCCGCCGGCGCCTCGGTCGTCACCCTTCAGTTCAATCTGAGCCTCAGCCTTGATATCGCAGAGCAGGAGGTGCAGGCCGCTATCAACGCCGCCGGCAACCTGCTGCCGGGCGATCTGCCGGCGCCCCCTATTTACGCCAAGGTCAACCCCGCCGATGCGCCCGTCATCGCTCTGGCCGTCACATCCAAGACCCTGCCTCTGACTGAAGTCGAAGACTTAGCGGACACCCGGTTGGCGCAGAAGATCTCCCAATTGCCGGGCGTTGGTCTTGTCAGCATTTCAGGCGGGCAACGGCCTGCCGTGCGCGTGCGGGCGAATGTGCAGGCGCTGGCGGCGTACGGGCTGAATATTGACGATCTGCGCACGACCATCAGCAACGCCAACGTCAACACGCCTAAAGGGAATTTCGACGGCCCTTCGCGCGCTTACACGATCAATGCTAACGACCAACTCAAGTCGGCGAAGGACTATCAAAACATTATCGTGGCGTACAAGAACGGCTCGCCCGTCCGCCTTTCCGACGTCGCCGACGTTATTGATAGCGCCGAGAACAGCAAGCTTGGCGCCTGGATGAATACGACGCCCGCCATTATTCTGAACGTTCAACGCCAACCTGGCGCAAACGTCATCGCGGTTGTCGATACCATTCAGCAACTGCTGCCTAGTCTCAAAGCCGCCCTGCCTGCCGCTGTCGACGTTGCTGTGCTAACCGATCGTACGACCACGATCCGGGCCTCTGTTCACGATGTCGAGTTCGAGCTGTTTTTGGCCATAGTACTGGTGGTTGCGGTCATCTTTGTTTTCCTGCGCAACGTTCCCGCTACCATTATTCCCAGTCTGTCGGTGCCACTTTCGCTGATCGGCACCTTTGCCGTCATGTATCTCGCCGGCTTTAGTCTGAACAACCTCTCTCTGATGGCGTTGACGATATCGACAGGGTTCGTCGTCGACGATGCCATTGTCATGATCGAGAATATCGCGCGCTATATAGAGAAGGGGGAGAAGCCGCTCGATGCGGCGCTGAAGGGATCGGGAGAAATCGGTTTCACCATCGTGTCGCTGACGGTGTCCTTGATAGCTGTGCTCATACCTCTCCTTTTCATGGGTGATGTCGTTGGGCGTCTCTTCCGAGAGTTTGCCATTACGCTCGCGGTGACGATCCTTATCTCGGCCGTGGTCTCTCTCACACTCGTGCCAATGATGTGTGCGAAGATGCTCAAGGCCCATAAGCCAGAAGACGACAACGTTTTTTTCCGCAAGACGCAGCGATGGTTTGACGATGTCCTTGCTCGTTATGACCGGGGGCTTGTCTGGGTGCTGGACCATACCAGGTTGACCTTGTTGGTGGCGCTCAGCACGGTAATTGTCACTGGCTTCCTTTATGTTTTTATCCCTAAGGGGTTTTTCCCGGTTCAAGACACCGGGCTAATTCAGGCTATTACGGACGCGCCGCAATCCATCTCCTATGCCGCCATGGCCGAGAGCCAGCAGGCGTTGGCCGCGGCCATTCTCAAGGACCCGGACGTTGCCAGTCTGTCTTCGTTTATCGGTGTGGATGGTGCCAATACGACGCTCAACAG
>JALYJG010000060.1 GCA_030775365.1 Pseudomonadota bacterium | reverse complement strand
CATATATGCTCAGCAGACGAAAGAAGCCCAGGACAAAGGCGAGTCCAACTGTTCGCTTTGCGCGATTGGAAACAACGCGAACAAGAGCAAAATATACAAGCTCGACGAAATGGACGCGGACCACGTTGCGGCATGGAGCAAGGGAGGCGATAGTTCTGCCAAGAACTGCCAAATGCTCTGCATCACTCACAATCGGGGCAAAGGTAATCGATAATCAGGTGGCCAGCCCGGACGTTTAAAGAGTCTCGCAAAGGGTACTATTCAGCCGAGCCGCGACCGCCCGCGCTTCCCGCACAACGCGCCGCCACACGTTTTCTCTCAGCCATCCTGCTCAGGCTCCAGGATAGGGTTCTCTCGCCGCCATTCCTTCCAATGCTCGATCATGGCGTGGCACGCATTAGGCTCCCCACGACTTGCGGCTTGCAACATATCGGCAAGCTCATTCCAAAAGGCCACCGTTTCAGGGCTTGGCTTGGGGAAGTCTTCGAGGAAGTCCATAGGCGACCCCCCGCGCAGCCGGTGAAATCTATTCACCTGGTCGAGCGTTGCAACGCCGAGCGCTTCCATAGCGACCGGCCTTTGCTCGTCCGACTGCAAAGCAATTTTGCATAACCCAGCCTCATAGCGCCGCACCATGGACAGCAGGAGCGCCGCCGCTTTGTCTGGTGTGAATTTTGCGCCGTGGGGGGCGATCTCCCGCCAGTAGCTTTCCAAATCCTTGATGGTTTCCGCCGTCATGTGAGGATTCTAAACTGTCAGGGACCAGGTTGACGCGATCCTGATTTCCTCTGTCGCGCGACCCCGCGAGACGGACGGGGCGAAGGCACTTTAGCCGCCGCCGCTTGCTGTCAATGACGCTGTTTTGGCTCCCCCGCAAAGGGCGGTCCCCCCAAAAAGCTATGACAGCCGCGCTCAGTTGCAGCGGCAGACGTGCCCTTTTTCGCCCCCGCCGTGGGGGTCACTCAAAACGAAAGAGGACATCATGAAAGACGCAGCAAACGCACCCGGCAAGAAAATCCCCCAAGTTCCGCTGTTCCCTCTGGGGCAAGTCGTTTCGACACCCGGCGCACTGGAGGCTTGCAAGCCCGATCATCTCAACCGTTGCCTCTACCGGCACTCACGCGGCGATTGGGGCAACGTATGCCCGGAAGATGCCGCAACCAATAACGAGGCCGTCAAAGAGGGTTTCCGCGTCCTCTCGGCCTATCCCATCGACCCCGCGAAGCCCTGCAAAGGGTTCGGTGAAAACACGCTTTGGATTATCACCGAAGCCGACCGCAGCGTGACGACGTTCCTTCTACCGAGCGAGTACTAACCGTCAGGCCGCGCCGGGGATCCGCCGAAGCGGATGTCGGGCGCTTCCCTGCCGCCGACGAGCAATGGCAGCGAGGCCGACCAGAACGCAACCGAACAAAGGCAAACTAGGGGGAAGTGGCACCGATGAGACCTCAACGGAAGTTACTGCGAACTCGTACCCGCCACCACCAACTGCCGCATCACCTCCGGTGAAGCTGAGGTCCAACCCATAATGGGGAAAAGGGTCAAAGTGAGCGCTCACGAGTTGACCGTTATCTAAGACGACATCGAACCCACCCGGAGAAGCGCCGGTGTTGATGGAAAACGTCTCACCGGGAACATCGTAGCCAAAAGCGAAGGTCGTCGATACAGGCGAATAAACAGGCTGATACGAATATTCAGTGCCGGAAGGGTTTTGGGATACTGTTGCAACCAAAGGATCAAAGGAAAATGTGCCGGTGATTAGATCGCCCGCCACTACGGGGCTAAAAGGAAACGGTGCTCCGCCAAGCACTGTTCCAGTAAAGGAACCTTGAATGGTGGCAGCGAACGCCGGAATAGGGCCGAGTGTGACCAGCAGCAACGCTGCGAGCGCGTAAGGTTGTTTGCCCATGAATTACTCCCACAAGTGTGACCATCGCATTTTTTGCATTGTTTCCACGGGGTTGTCAAAGCCGCGTTCCACATCCCCGCAGGGCGGGCTTGTTCCACAAAGGGTGAGTTTTGCCCTTCCCTGCCCCGGCGCTGCTCGCTATTAGTGCCGTACAGTAAAGAACTGTCACCCTTGAACCCCGACGCAAAGCCGATGACCATTCCCGACTATCAGTCGCTAATGCTTCCCGTTCTGCAGGCATCTTCCAAAGGAGAGGTACGCATTGGGGCAGTTGTGGAAGAGCTGGCCGACCAACTTGGCTTAAGCCCACAAGAGCGCAGCGAATTGTTGCCATCCGGAAAACAGACTCTGTTTGGGAACCGCGTACATTGGGCCAAGACCTATCTGGCACAAGCGGGCCTCATAGAGAACACGCGGCGAGGTCACTTTAAAATCACGCCGCGTGGACAGCAGGCACTTGCCGGACAGGCGACACGCATCGATAATGCTTTCCTCAGTCAGTTTGAGGAATTCCAACAATTTAAGAGGCGGGCGCGGGAGTCACAGTCTGGCCCCCCTGAGGCTCAGGCCGAAGCGGAAGAGCGAGCTTTCGAAAGCACCGCTGAGACGCCAGACGAGATCATGCGGCGCGCGCAGAAGCAAATCGATGCCGCGCTTTCTCAAGACCTTCTTGATCGCGTCCGAACCGCACCACCTGAGTTTTTCGAGCGTCTAATCGTAAATCTTCTTCTCAGCATGGGTTATGGCGGTTCTCGCGCCGACAATGCAGGGCGTACGCTTGGCCGCTCCGGTGACGATGGCGTTGATGGAGTCATCGACCAAGACGCCCTCGGCCTCGACCGCGTTTACATGCAGGCAAAGCGATATGCAGCCGGAAATAACATAGGGTCCGGCGCAATCCGCGACTTCTTTGGGAGTTTGGACCGACACAAAGCCACCAAGGGCCTATTCGTGACCACCTCGACCTTTTCCCCCTCTGCAAGAGAAACGGCAGAATTTCTGAGCAAGCGCATTGTCCTCATAGACGGTGATCAACTCGCAGCCCTCATGGTGCGGCAGAATATCGGATGCAGGATCGAAGATACCCTCCACATCAAGAAGATCGACGAGGAATTTTTCGACTTCTGAAGCCCCATCTCATGTCTCATAAAAGGTAAGATTCGCACTTCCCTGCCCCGCAGCTTGCCGCTATTGTTTGCTCTCAATTTTGCCGTGTGGGGTCCTTTGTGCGAGCGCCTAACTTCGTAATCAAACTGTGGTACGGCGATTACTCGTTACCCAAAGCCTTTTGGGGATTTTTCTTTTTTGGCCAAGGCGTCATCGCTGCGGCGGGCGCGTTGATTAACGCACTGATGCGAAGTGTCGGATTGCATGGCCTTGGCTTTGGCATAGCTGTGCTTATCCTTTATGCGTACCTAGCGTTTGTCAGTGTCGGGGTATGGCGCAGCGCCAGCAAATACGGTGCATATCGTCCTTGGGCACTACTCGCAAAACTTTACATGTTTTGCTGGATTATCAAACTCTGCTTGGCTTTCGAAGCGCATGGAGGGGCGAACGCCCTATTCGAGCGGATGACTTCATCAAGCTAGTGCCAGAAAGGGTAAGATTTGCACCGCTAATGCTGATGCTTTTGAATGTCAGATAGGTCATTCGCCATATCACCGACAACAGTTCCAAGAGCCATCAGCAGTTTTCTAGAAGCTACTCCGTCAGCTTCAATACAATGACCGAGGTATAAAAACCCCAAGCCGAGTACAACACAAATAGCCGTAATACCGCCGCTGTTGTTCATTGCATACCTTGGTGACTTCAAGAACTGCGTAGAATGCTCACTTGCCGCGTGCAAATCAAGTAATCTCCTCTGTCTGTTAAAGGGTAGATTTTTCACACTTCCCTGCCCCGCAGCTTGTCGATAATCTTGCTCCCTGCTTTGGTTTTCTCAATCGAGGGCGTTAGTCATGTCGTGGTTTCAAAAGAAGCTTTTTAAAGCCGTAAGCCTCGCCCTGTTTCTATTACTCGCTTGTCCTTACGTGGCCAACGCTCAATCCGTCGATGACGATGACCGCCAGTTAGACGAGCAACAATTGAATGCTTTCGCGAGGGAAGCTGGCAACGCCAATCTAACCGAACTCCAGAGGCAGGGCCTAGCAACGCGGGTTCACAGTTTTTCCAACACGGTCGCGCAGCGGCAAGACACGGAAGGCGATCTGCTTCAGCGAGCGCAACAACTAGAGGCCGAAGTTTCAAGCGGTGCCGTAGTTCGTTCGGGCAATCCCGCACCGCCAGCCCCAGAGCCGCTATCCCAGACAGAAAACATGATTGTTCTCGGCGTGGCTATCGTCTTGGACCTGCTCATTGTCCGACGCCCCTTTATGTCATGGTACCGGCGGCAACGCCTTTTCATATCAGGAAAAAACTCTGTGGACATATTGGGCAAGCACATCGGCAACCGGCTGACCTTCGAGGCGTTTATATTTATCCTGTCATTCGCACTGGTGTTCTTTTTGGCCGTGTACCTGAAAGCGATGTTCCACAAAGGGTAAGTTTCGGGACGGTGTTGGAACGCCCTGCAATCAAGGTGTTGCCAGGCCCATAAGTCGGTCCCACAATGAAGCATGGAAGCCGAACAACAACGCCCGTACCACATCCAGGCCATTTACGACCTGCAAGCAGACTACAGCACGGCGCGTTTCCGTTATGAAATAGCGGAGTGCCGTAAGGTCATTGCCTTGGTGATCGCGGATGACCCCAGCTCTGATCAACAAATCGCACGCGTGAACATTTTGCGATACCTCGACCTTCAGCTGTCGCGTGCCACGGCATGGGCCGAAGGCGAGGCAGATTTGCTAGCGATGGTCTTTCGCAGCGAAATCGAGTTGAGAGGCTGGGCCGAGTTTGTTTCTGAAAGCCCGGAACAAGCGACAAGATTTTTGAATGAAGAGGTAGTCATCGACGCCAATGAACTCGACCAAAAAATGAGGAAGGCTTTTCCAAAGACTGCTTTCGGTGCACTCCCCGCCGTTCCGAAGGCTAAACGCGTTGAACCTCCGCGTATTGGTGAAACGGTTGAGTATGACTTTAAGCTGTGTTCGAAGCTAATTCATCCGAGCGCCCTGATGCTCAACCACCCCGAAATGACAATCAGAGATGAGGGCCACAAGCCATATCTGGCTGTTGGTGTCTTGCTTTACGCCTGGGCGATTGTCAGCCGGTTTCATGACCTAAATTGGCTTCCGTAACCGCAGCGATTTGAAGAACCCTCGACAAAATGGCCTATTTCGTCGATAGTTGAAAAGGCCCCTGCCCTGTTTGCAAGGGTTTCAGGGCACTCGCACAGGGGGAACTCTCGACAAAATGGGAAAGACCGCGAAAACAGCGAAACACGGCGCGGCGGCAGATGCCGGCAGCGACCGGAAGCACCTAACCAGCCGCGAGGTGGAACGCCTGATCGAGGCGACCAAGGGCAGCAGGAACGAAGCCCGCGACCGTTGCCTTTTGCTTCTGATGTTCCGGCATGGATTCCGGGTGTCGGAAGCGTGCGGACTGAAGCTCGATCAAGTGGACACGGAAAGCCGCGTCTTGCACGTTGCTCGGTTGAAGCGCGGGTTATCGACCACGCAGCCGCTACGCAGCGACGAGCTCCGCGCCATAGGTGCATGGCTGAAAGAACGCGCCCGGATGAAGGCCCCCGGCAAAACGTTCTTTGTCAGCGAGCAGCGCAAGCCGTTGCACCGCTCGACTGTCAACCTTCTTTTGCAGAAATACAGCGCCGCCGCTTCCCTGCCCCTTCGCGCCCATCCCCACATGCTGCGCCATGCTTGCGGCTTCGCTCTGGCCGATCAAGGCGCAGATACGCGGCTCATTCAGGATTACCTTGGACACCGGAAGATCGAGCATACGGTTAAATACACTGCGACGAACCCGGCACGGTTCGAGAGGCTTTGGCGGTAGGCACAAGTCTGCAAAAAAGAACTGAGTGGGCACCGGACCAAATGTCTATGTGCTTTATCACAAAAATGTATTTGTGATTATGTGATACACTTGCTCTTTGTGTCTTTGTGTGTTGACGTGGGGTGCACGTGATTCGGAAGCAAATCAAAGGAAACCGTATGGGCGCAGCCGTTACGGCCATTGCCAACCAAAAAGGCGGAGCGGGGAAGACAAGCCTCACCATTGAAGTTGCTACCGCGTTGGTATTGCGGGCGAACGCAAAGGTATTGGCAATCGATGCCGACCCGCAACACGGTTTGATCGACTGGCGGGAAGACCGTGAAACGGAGCCTCTGTTTCCGGTTGTCGGTTTTCCGAGCGACAAACTAGCTGCCGAAGTTCGCGCCCACCTCCCGAATTACGACCACATCATCATTGACGCGCCACCACGCAATATGGCGATTTTAAGAGCCGCCGCGATTTGCTCTCACGCAATGCTGATTCCGGTTCAGCCGTCAAAGCACGACATTCGCAGCACAGGGGCATTCGTGCAGATGTTGCAGGAGGCCCTTACCTTCAATCCTGACCTGAAAGCGGCCTTTGTGATCAACCGCCGCATCGCAGGAACTGCCCTTGGACGCGACATTTTCTCAGCCCTTGAAGAATACCCTTTTCCAGTACTTCAAACCGTTATCGGGCAGCGGGTAGCGTTTCCTGAAGCGCATGGTTTCGGCCTCTCGGTACTGGAACATCAGCCGCTTGACGCCAAGGCGGTTTCAGAAGTGGAAGAGCTTGTAGTTGAACTATTGGAGACATTGAACCATGGCCAAAAAGACAGCACTGGCAGCAAAAAGACCGCCCGCCTCGCCTGAACAGTGGATTCAGCAAGGCGATAGCCAGCCAGAAATAAAGCCGACCGGCGAAACGCCCAACGTGCGCGTTACCTTTGAGTTTCCCCAAGATCTACATCGGAAGATGAAGGGCAAAGCCGGGGCAGAGGGCTTTACGCTCAAGGCGGTCATGACTAGCTTTGGTCGTCAGTGGGTCGAAGGCTCAATTGCGCCACTCATCGAGCACAAAGACACATAAGCGTATAAACGCCAAAACGCAAACGCACAAACGCACGAATACACAATAGGCGCAAATGACGAAAAAGCGAGGCGAGAACGGGTTAGTCAAAGCGGGCGACATCCTGACGCCACGTATTGTCCGCCAAATTAGCGGCCCCACGCCCATTCAGCGGCGCTTGATTGATACCGCCCTTGCCCACTTCGAACAGCCCCCAGACCAAAAACGCTCATTGCTCTATCAGCACAGCGTTTTGTGTCAAACCTACCTTCCGTATCGCGACCCCGGCGACGAACAACGTGAATGGGAAAGGCTTAATGGTGACGTTCATCTGCTTGTGAAGGCAGGGGAGGCAATGCACCCGGAAACGCGCCGCCTGGTGAGGTTTGGTCTTCCTTACGGGCCAAAATGCCGATTGGTTTTGATGTACATCAATCAGCATGCGCTTATCAGCAAGTCTCCGCAGCTTCATGACATTCAGGACAGCCTGACCGCGTTTGTGCGCCGCGTCCTGAAACTCGACCCCAAGGGCAGAAATATCGAGACCGTCAAAGAGCAGCTCAAACGCCTTTCCACGGCATTTATCACGTTGGGGTTCGTGGGTGATTTTGCCGATGGAACCGGAGCCGAAACCGACTACGTGAAGATTGTCCGGCAGTTTAATTTATGGTTGCCAAAGGACGACCGGCAGCGCGTCTTGTGGCCATCCTACATCGACCTTTCGCTTGATTATTTTGAAAGCCTCATGGCTCATGCCGTCCCGTTGGATGAGGCACACATCGGCGCTCTATCGCACAGCGGGCTAGCTCTCGACATTTACGTTTGGCTCGCTCAACGCCTGCATAGAATTCCGGCCAACAAACCAGCCTTCGTTCCATGGGCGGCAATCCACGCACAATTCGGGCAGAGCTACACAGGGCCGAATGCTATGAGAAGCTTCCGGGCCGACTTCAAAGCCGCCTTGAAACAGGTTCTCGCACTATACAAAACTGCCCGCATTACAGAGGACGAAAGCCGGAAGCCCCAACGCTTCATCAGTCAAGGCGGGAAATCCGTTTGGAGAGAACCGCTGGCAAAAGGTTTAACGCTGCACAATAGCCCCTCGCCAGTCCCCCCGCGTATCATCGTCTGAGTTTTCCACAAACGGTTGATAACCCTGTAATTTCAGGAAGTTATCCACGGCCACTTTCCCTCGCAGATCACGGCCACTTTCCCTCAGACACCACGGCCACTTTCCCTCGGTAATCCTATAGATAGAACCGTTAGGTTTTCCGATAGTTGGTGGTCTCTCAGTTGTGGATAACTTTCCGAAACACCCGGCCGCTTCGCTTCGCTACGCGGAAGACAAAAGGACTTCGCTTCGCGAAGGCTCTTTGAAGAATGCGGAGCGCCGCCTATGGCGTCGCAACCATCATTGAAAAGACTTTGACCCTCTCAACCTGAAATGCTGGAATCAGCTTGAGGCATTCGTAAAAGAGAAACACGGGGCGGGGCATTGGTGGACCAGAACGGCGGACCAGAGGCAGCGGGGCAGGGAACACCGGCGACAGATACCGGCCAGGCCCTTGCGATGTTGACCGCGTTCGCATCCGTCGGAGCGCGAAGTTTCGACGTGACCATGACGGACCTGGCCCCGATCAAAACCGGCTTTCACCCAAACCGCAGCCTTGAAGAATTGCGCCGGACCATCGGGAAGGCTTTACATACGGCTACGAGCTCGCAGCAAAATTTCATCATCCGCCCGCGATCGACAACGACCACGCTGATACAGCTTGACGACCTCACCGCCGCGAAAGCCGACCGGATAGCCCCTCATGCGTTCATGGTCCTCGAAACGTCACCCGGCAACTTTCAGGCATGGGTAGCGGTCGAGAAGGAAGCCAGCGAGGATTTCAGCCGGCGACTTCGGAAGGGCAACGGCTCAGAACCCTTTGCAGACCTCAGCGCCAGCGGAGCCACGCGCATAGCCGGGAGCCGGAATTTCAAAACCAAATACGCGCCGGCATTCCCGCTTGTGGCGATCACGCAGACGAACCCCGGCAATGTGAGCAACAGCGCCATGCTTGAGCTTGCGGGCTTTGTAGCGCCACCGGAACAGACCCGGCCAGCAACGAAAGCGGCCGCGTTTCGAATTTCACCGGAGCGGCGCAGCCGGAAGGCATGGCCGAGCTACCAAATTTGCATTCAGGGCGCACCGAGAGCCAATGGCGAGGACAAGCCGGACATCAGCCGCGCCGATTTCACATGGT
>JALYJG010000059.1 GCA_030775365.1 Pseudomonadota bacterium | reverse complement strand
ATCCCTTCAGGCTCATTGCAGCGCGATGATCCGCCACTTGCCCGACAGCTTTGTCTGCTTTGATCCTCCTTTGGACGCACCGCCAGTGATGCCAACGCCGGCTGAGGCCTCCAGGCAATTCACGTTCGGCTATTTCGGCAATCCGGCCAAATGCGGCAGTGATGTTATAAAACTTTGGGCGGACATACTGAGTAGGGTGCCGGCCGCGCGGCTTTTGCTCAAATACAAGGGCTTCGGCGACGAGGCGTGCCGGCTGACCTTCGAGAAGCATTTTGCTGCCTTTGGTGTAGAGGCGTCGCGACTTCGCTTTGAAGGCGCAAGCCCTATCGCCGATTTGTTCGGAACCATGCAGCAGGTTGATCTTGCGCTCGATCCGTTTCCTTTCGCCGGCGGCCTGATGACTTGTTTAACGCTGTGGATGGGCGTCCCGGTCGTCACTTGGCCGGGAGAAACCTTCGCCAGCCGTCAGGGCTTGAGCCTTCTCACAACGATAGGCGTCGAAAATACGGTCGCTGCATCGGCCGAAGATTACGTGCAGATCGCTGTCACGCTCGCCGGAGATCCGCCAGCACGAAACCTGTTACGCCAGCGCCTACGTCCGGCGATGACGTCCTCGCCTCTCTGCGACGGGGGTCGCGCCGGAGCCGCTTTGCAAAAGCTACTGCGCGACCTGTGGCGTGAGCGGTGCGCTAGTCCGGAATGAAGCCGCCGGACTGCAACTTGAACAAACCCGCATAAAGGCCGTTCTCTTTCTGGAGCAGATCATCGTGGCGACCTTCTTCCACAATCCCGCCCTTGTCGAAGACCAAAATCCTGTCCGCGTCCAGAATCGTCGACAACCGGTGGGCGATCATGATCGATGTGCGTCCATGCGTAAGGATACGGAGCGCATCCTGGATCGCTCGTTCGCTCGCGGAGTCCAGTGAACTGGTAGCCTCGTCCAGTATAAGAATGGGCCGGTCGGCGAGAATGGCGCGTGCAATGGCGATACGCTGACGTTCCCCGCCAGACAATTTGATCCCGCGCTCACCGACGAGAGTCTCGTATTTGTGCGGCAGACTGTCGATGAAGTCATCGATATGCGCTTGGCGCGCCGCGGCATAGACATCCTCAATCGGCGCCGACGGTTGACCATAGGCGATATTTTCGCGCAGCGTGCGATGAAACAGAATAGGGTCCTGCGGAACAAGGGCAATCGCTCCACGCAAGGATGCCCGCGATGCCCTCAGGATGTCCTGGCCGTCCACGTAGATGCAGCCGCTATCAATCGCGTACAGGCCCTGCAGCAATCGGACAAAGCTTGTTTTACCGCTACCTGAGTGGCCTACAAGCGCAACGCGCTCGCCCGGCCGTATCGCGACCGAAAGACTTTTGAAAACCGGGTCTTTTTTACCGGGATAAGTAAAAGAGACCTTATCAAAGACGATCGCCCCGCGCCGGACTTGCATGTGCGGCAAGGGATCATCTATCGGCACTTCCGGGGGTTCCCGCATGAGCTTTATGACGGCATGCAGATCATAAGATGAGGTCAGAATGCTTTTTATGTTCTCGCCAAGCTCGCGAATATAGGACTGCATAATCGTGTAGGCAAAAGCCAGGTAAGCCATGCCTTCGACCGTAGCCTCCCCGCGGAAAAGATACCAAGTGCCACCGCCGAGAAGCAGCGCCAGCATGCCCGAGAGCAGTAGGCGCTGTATGAAAGCGGCAAAATTGGAAAGCGTATAGGCGCGAACGTTCTTGTGACGGAGCCGGCGGGTAATCTCGAAGAAGCGGGTGGCTTCGTAGGTCTCCTGGGCATAGGCTTTCGTCGTTGCCATACCGCTAATGCTGTCGGCCAGATGAGCGCTGAAAGAGTCTTGCGCAGCCGCGTAAGCACCTTGCGCAGGCCCTGAGACACGGAAAACTAAAATGGCGCTGGCCAGGGCCAGAAGGGCCAGATAAGCAATCATAAGTGCGGCCAGCACAGGAAAACGCAACGCAAGAAATATAGTGCTGCCGACCAGGACGATGACGGTCGGGAAAATGCGCAGAATGACCTGGTCCTGGAAAACCTCGATCTTTTGACGCGCGCGGTTGATCTTCGAAATAATGCTGCCTGTAAACGTATTAACAAAAAAGGTTTCGGGCAAACGGTGGACATGCGTGAACGCGTCGTCCAAAAGTGCTTTAAAGATATCGGTCTCGAACGAGTTGTAGATCAGATAGGTCAAAGAGAATAAGCAGGCCTGGGCTAGATAGGCCCCGAGAAAGACGATCAGCCGGCGCGTGATGGCCGCATGATCCTCACCCTGCCGCGCCGACCCGAGAAACGCTGAAAGCGCATTGGGCAGATAGGTTTCCAGCGCTGCCGCTGATACCAGCATGGCAAGAATGAGCGCCAGTCGGCGAGGCTCGCGCCGCCAATACTGTGCGGCAAAACGCACGACGTCGAAAAAGGACAGTGGTCGTATCGATCGGGACGCTTGGTCGAGGGTGGGTGTCGGTAAGGTCATTGTTTACTGAGTTTGATTCAAACGCTGAAGCCGAGCCAATGGCCCTGGGTCAGGCCTTATTGCGGCCGCGCCCCGGCTATTGGGAATGGAATCTTTACCATCATTTCTTCCATTCTAGGGAACCACTCGTTTTAAAGGGAGCGTTTTATGGTTTTAAATCATTGGGTAAGAAGCCTGCTGACGCTCTCCGTGCTGGTTGGCGTGTTGGCGGCTGCGCCGCTAGCCATGGCTTCGCCCGAGCCCTCGGGCCCACACGCTCAAGCGGGCACGGCCCCCCGACATGACCTCATCCAGGGCGCCCATGTTGAGGGTCACATAGCTTTCCTGCATGCGGAGCTAGGAATTACGCAGGCGCAAGAGACGCTGTGGGCTCCTGTGGCTGGCGCCATGCGCGACGATGTAAAGAACCTTCAAGAGGCTGAAGGACGTGTGGCAAGACAAAACGGATCCAACACAGCTGTGCAGTATCTCGAAAACCGGGCCATGTTCGAACGCTTGCGGGCCGATGGTGAAGCGCGGTTTCTTGCGGCCTTCCGGCCACTGTATGAAAATCTTGCGCCCGAGCAGAGGCTGCGTGCCGACGGGTTGCTGATCCCCAACTATCCGAATTGACGGGACCACATAATGACTTTAATGCCTCGAAGTCTTACCCAAAAAAAAGGCACGGCTCTCGCCGTGCTCGCGCTTGTTGCGGTCATCACTTGTTGCGCGGCCTGCGTCCTCGGACCTGGTTATTACGGTGAAGTTGGGCCGGCTCCCGCCTACGGGTACGGCTATGGCTCCGGGTACGGATACGGCCTATACAGCTACCCGTGGGAATTCGGTGAGCACGTAGATTTTGCCGAGGGCTATGGCCATGGCGGGGGGTATCGGCACGAAGGCGGCTGGTACGAAGGCCGGGGAGATGACGCCGGGCGTGGCAACGGGTGGCATGGATTTGCCGGTCATGATGGCGGAAGGCAAGGCGGTGGCTGGCACGACGGCGGCGGTCATAGATAGCTTGAAACTGAGGGCTAAAACGGGGATTGCCCCAAGCCCCGTGCCAAACGGCTGTCGAACCATCTAGCCGTGGAGTTGCAAGGTAAAATCTCGGCTTCAGCCCATCCCTCGAGCGCGTGTGTCGTCGCAAAGGAATAGCGCGGGATCCCGTCCCACAGACCCTGCTTCCTTGGCGGGTATGTGGGTAAGGAGCTGAGGCGCTATTTCTTGATAACTTATGCGGGCGGCGGTCGAAGTCTTCTGGCAAGCTATCGATAAACTGCAACTGTCCTGAACGCGGTAAAACATTTCCCAATTTACGAACTCGTCGTTCTGACCGTCAATCTGCGCGAAGAGGCCATGCCCGGTTGCCTTTCCTAAGGCTTCGCGCATGGTCCAGATACGAAAAAACGTTGCAGGACCCTCCCGCGTTACGTCCGCCTGCTCCAAAGGGCTAAAAACATAGGACGCAATCGCCGAATAATCCCGCTCGCGCCAGCGTTCGATATCGATACCGACGGCGCTATGCGGCGAGACTGCGCAGGCGATGAAATCGGGCGTGTGCGACAGAGAAATAAAAGGCCCTATGTCACCGGATTCCTTCACCGCTTGCAGTTTGCCGCTTGCGTCCGCGGTCAATGTCCAACATAGATCGCCCGTTAAGCGATAAAGGAGGGCTCGCAAGGTCCCTCGCGTTAGCAGGACACTCCGCTGTGCCGCCGGCGATTTCCGTTGCTTTGCCTGCGCGTGATCTTGCGCCGTGGCCCAGATGGCGATGATGGGTGAGGCATTCGCGTCTTGCAGGGCAAGAGTTGTAAAGGCTGTGACCGTCACCAGACGCCCCTGAGTTTCGAGGATATTCGCCCCATCTATAACCTTCACAAGGCTCCACAATAGACTATGCTATTCATATAGCGAATCCCACATGAGAGGCCAAGATATGACGATCCGGAAGACCCTTAGCCGCGCGGCCTCAATCTTTGTTATCGCGGCCTCCCTTGTGATGAGCGTCACAGCTTGCGCCAACCGTTTTGAGCCGATCTACAATGTGAATGCGGATACAGCGCCGAGCGAGGCAAAGCCGCGTTTTTCGACCAAGCAGCTTGGAGACCTTATTACGCGTGTGGCCCAAAACCAGGGCTGGTCGGTCACCGCTGCGAAGCCGGGCTTGCTCCGTTGTTCGACAAAATGGGTCAATCATTCGGCGAGCGTGGACATCGTATATTCAAGTCAGAGTTATAGCGTGCAACTCGGCTCGGCGGCCAATCTCCAGGACGAAGATGGCCTCATTCACCGTAACTACAATCAGCGGGTCAGGGATCTGCAAAGAGAAATCGACCGGCAGTTGGCCCAAGGAAACTGACGCCAATGCCAGCTTTAAGTTTTTGCGTCCGGGCTTGGGCGAGCTGGATCCCAGGGGATGGCGGTGAGCTGTCCGAGGTGGCGGCTCTTCCGGGCTCCCTGCGCCGCCGCGTAACCACGATTGGCCGACAGGCCCTTGGTACGGCCTGGGGACTGCCGGGCGCCGAAGCCGCGCGCCTCGTGCTTTCGTCCCGGCATGGCGAATTCGGCCGCACCTTGTCGTTACTTGAGTCTGTTGCGGCGAAGACGGAGCTGTCGCCGGCGGATTTTACCTTATCCGTACACAATGCGCTTATCGGCCTGTTATCCATCGCGCAGATGAACCGGCGGGGCCATACGGCGATCGCCGCGGGGCGGGAGAGTTTATGTTTTGCGCTTATGGAGGCTGTGGCTTGTCTTGCCGAAAGCCCGGCGGAACCGGTTGTGCTTATCCATTATGATGAGCCCTTGCCAGGGCCCTACGCAACCTTTGGCGATCCGACGGAAACACCGATCGCACTGGCGCTCGCCCTCGCTGCCGATGGAAGCGGCGAAAAGCTGCAACTCTCCGTGGAGGCCGGATCCGCGCAAGGAGGACCCGCCGCGTCCCATGCTCACAATTTTTTACAATTTCTGAAGAGTGGTGCGGCCGAAGTCCTGTCCGCAGATGTCAACCGGCAGTGGCGATGGACGCGACATGCTCGCACTTAGCCTCCGCTACCCCTTATACTTAATCGGAAAACTCACGGCGCTTGCGTTCATTTTTTTTGGCGGCGGTGTGCTGGCGACGACCATCACGCCACTATCCTTACTCATCCCGGGAGGGCGACGCGATCGCATCCAATTTCTTATGCACCTCTTTTTCCGGTGTTACCTTCGCATGCTCCAGCTCCTTTGTCTTATCAGACTCGAAATCAATGGAGTGGAGAAGCTCGCCAAAATAGAGGGGCGCGTCGTCATCGCCAATCATCCGTCCCTGCTGGATGTCGTCATCCTCATGGCGATCATGCCGCGCGTGCAATGCATCGTGAAGCATCAATTATGGAGCCACAAATTTCTCGGCAGCCTGATGCGGGCGGCGGGGTTTATCCGCAATGATCTGGACCCGGAGAACCTGCTGGCCGCGTGCAAGGAAGCGATCGAGGATGGACGGTCTCTCATTATTTTCCCCGAGGGTACCCGCACCCCCGTGGCCTCGCCGCCCCGCTTCAATCGCAGCTTCGCTAATTTGGCGCTGTTGATGCCGGCGCCTATTCAGCCCGTTGTTATTCGCTGCACCCCGCCCTTCCTTTACAAGGGCGAGCCGCTTTGGCGGGTGCCGCCGCGCACGCCGTTTCTAAGAGTCACGGCCGGCGACTATCTAGACGCAAAGAGCTATCTCCTTTATGGTCAGCGCGGCATTGCGGCCCGCAAGCTCGTGGCATCACTGGAACTATATTATGAACAGCAACTCGCCGGCGACGTCTCTTGAGCTTGAATTGAAGCAGCTCATCATCGAGGCTTTAAAACTCGAAGACGTCACAGCCGAGCAGATCGACAGCCAGGAACCACTTTTCGGCGACGGGCTAGGACTGGATTCAATCGACGCGCTGGAACTTGGCGTCATCCTCCGTAAGCGCTACGGCATCACGATCGCGGCGGTAACCCCTGAGGTCAAGGCGCATTTCGCTAATATCCAGAGTCTGGCGGCTTTTATAGCGTTGCACCGGAAAGCGACTTCATGACTCGCAATGAAATTCTTACGCAGCTGCAAGATATCTTGGGCGAGCTCTTTGAGATCCCGGCTGAAAAAGTGAGGCCCGAGGCGAAACTGTTCGAGGAACTGGATCTCGACAGTATTGACGCCATAGATCTTGTCGTAAAGCTTCAGGCGATGACGGGGCGCCGGATTGCGCCGCAGGACTTCAAAAACGTTCGTACCGTGGGCGATGTGCTCGATTGCATCCAGAAATTGCTGGCCACGGATGCGCCCGTCGAGAACAACTAACCCCTGGCTCATTCTGGCCTTGGCGGGTGGTTTGATCTACGCCCCCGCGGTCTATTACGGTATGTCCGTCCTGCCGGCTTCAGTACTGGCCATGACGGGGCTCGCGCTGATCGGTATTCGTGTGTTGGCTGTCCGCGGGGATCCCTCGATGCAAATCTGGCGTGCGGCCTTTCTAATCGCTTCCGGCGCCATGGTCGGGATGCTCTTCATCGATCCGACGCTGGCGGCGAAGGCCTATCCTGTACTGGTAAGTCTGTCGGTCGCGGCCGTGTTCGGTTTGTCACTGCTCTATCCGCCCTCCATGGTGGAGCGCATTGCGCGAAGGACTGAGCCCGACCTCCCGCGGCAGGGCGTCATTTACACGCGTCGCGTGACAGGAGTCTGGACGGTCTTCCTTGTCATAAACGCGGCCATATCGGCAGCGACGGCGTTTTGGGGCACGCTGGCACAATGGACGTTGTGGAACGGTCTGTTATCCTACCTTTTGATGGGAAGTCTTTTTGTTGGCGAGATGATTCTTAGGCGATTGGTACGCAAATGATATGGCCTCTGGGGACCTTGCTGGCCAGCCGCATCGAGAATGGGCCTGTCGCGATGCGCCGCGGGAAAGCCATCGATTTCGCAACGTTCAGGTCCGATGTCGCGCGAGTTGCCGCCGAGTTAAAAAATTGCGGGCGCGGCGCGCTCGCATGCCAGGACAGCTATAACTTTATCGTTGGTTTTTTCGGCCTTCTCCACGCAGGTTCACGCATCGTTGTCCCCCCGCACGCCAAAGTCGCGGCGACGGAAAGCTCTGGCGGCGCATTCGACCGGCTGATCGACGACGCGGCAATCGAAGGCGGGGGCAGGGGCGCGGCCACGCTGGATCCACTTGACCCGACCTGGCTTGCCTTCGATTTCTATACATCAGGCTCATCCGGCGCACCGAAGCGCGTGACGAAAAGCCTTGCCATGTTTGACGCCGAGATTGAGGTGCTTGAGCACCTTTGGGGGCCGAGCGCAGGGCCAGTCTTTGCGACCGTGACCCATCAGCATGTCTATGGCCTGACATTCAAATTGCTCTGGGCGATCGCGGCCGGTCGACCGTTCACGACGGTAACTTATCCGCTCTGGGAAGATATGCTGCCGGAGCTGACGGCCGGTTCCGTGATTATTAGCAGCCCGGCGCATCTCGGAAGGTTGGAAGGCATAAAAGCGCTACCGATCGCGCAACGCCCGCAGCGTATCTTTTCCGCCGGGGCAACGCTGCCGCCCGAGGCCGCCCGGCAGGCCGCGTTTGTTTTTGGCACAAGGCCGACGGAAATCTTCGGCAGTACGGAGACAGGAGCTATAGCGACACGCCGGGGCGGCGAGGAGGAGCTTTGGCAACCTTTACCAGGAACGAGGGTGCGGTCTGATGAGCAGGGCCGGCTGCTTGTGCTTTCGCCTCATATCGGACCGGATTGGGTCACGACGTCCGACCTTGTGGATGATTTGGACGGGCGCTTTCGTTTTCGCGGTCGCTCGGACCGTATCGTTAAGGTTGAGGGCAAGCGGGTCAGTCTTGTCGATGTCGAACAAGCGCTCGAAAGATTGGATGAGGTCCAATCAGCTTTCGCTGGCCTTCTGCCGGGCGAGGTGGAGCGATTGGTCGCGGTTATTGTGCCGAGTGAGCTGGGACGGCTAACTCTTATCAAAATAGGGAAGTTTCGTTTTGGACGGCTGTTGCGTCAGGCTTTGGCAGTGACAGAGGAGCCTGCAAATATTCCTAGGCTATGGCGCTACGTGGATGAATTGCCTGTCTCAAGCCTCGGCAAGAGGCGTAACGCGGACATTCTTTCGCTTTTCCGGGAGGATGCATGAATCTACCGCCGATCCTTTCCGTCCATCTCGTGCCGCCTTTGGATGTCGGACCGAGCGCCGGTGAGGCCGTCCTCCCGGACGAGGCCATCTGCGCAATCGATGTTCAGGCGGATCTCCCCGCGTTTTGCGGACACTTTCCCGCTTATCCGGTTCTGCCTGGTGTTGTCCAAATCGATTGGGCCGTCCGGCTCGCAGCCGCGTATCTGGGAACCGATCGGCTTTCTCCAAGGGACATTCAGGTCAAATTCCGCAACATCATCCGGCCAGGACAGCCACTTTCGCTTCGGTTGAAAATTGATCGTTTTCGGCAAAGATTGTCGTTCACGTATCAGTCGGGCGAGCAAATTATGGCGTTGGGCCAGATAAGATTGGGCGCGAAACTATGAAACTATGCGCGGTGATCCCAAGTTTCAACCATTCCAACAGGATCCACGTCATTATTAAGAGGTTACGCGCATCCGGATTGCCCGTTTTCATAATTGATGACGGCAGCGACGAGCCTGCGCGTAAGGTGCTCGCTGCCCAGCAGGGCGATGGC
>JALYJG010000058.1 GCA_030775365.1 Pseudomonadota bacterium | reverse complement strand
AAGCCGGGTATGGCGCCACTGATTTCGCCTGGCGCAACGTTCCTGTCGACTTGAATTATCTTGGCCCGGCCGCCCAAAGAAATCAGCCCGCATTCCAGCAGCTCATTCTGCCGCAGAAAGCGATGGATGCCGAGAGCCAGCGCGAGCTCTACCGCCTGCGTCAGCGTATCGAGCGGGACTGGCGTCAGGCGTCTTATAATCAGGACTCCTCAAGCGACGCCTACATCTCCTCCCTGTCGGCCAACTCGATTGTTTATAAGGGCATGCCGCTGGCCGAGAACCTCGCCAAGATCTACCCGGACTTGACGAACCCGATCTTTGAAAACATCAGCTGGGCCGAAGTGCACCAGCGCATGTCCACGAACACAACCTCGACGGCCGACAAGGCCCATCCCTATCGCCTTATCGTGCATAACGGCGAAATCAACACGCTCACGGCTAACAAGATCGCCTTCACGGGACGCATGCAAAAACTCTTGCGGCAAATCATGACCGATAAGAGCGATAAATCGATTAAAAACATCATTCAGCCGGGCGCTTCCGATTCGGGCACATTCGATAACGTGCTGGAGCTTTTGGATCAGTCGGGAATGAGCCTGCCAACGGCCCTTTCGGTCATGATCCCGAGCGCCTACGGCATCGACAAGAAAAACCATCAAACGATTTTAACCGCCGCCGGGGACATCAGCATTCCCTGGGACGGTCCTGTGGCCATGGGCGCAATCGATGAGCGCGGCGAGTTCGCCGTCGTCCTCCGCGATCGTAACGGCCTGCGCCCGGTGCGCGGCGTCGAGACGAATTCCGGGCTGGTTATTTTCGGCTCCGAATCCGGCATGGTTGCGGTGCCGCCGAAAGAGGTCAAATCCTATTTGAAGATTCAGCCCGGCGAGAAGTTCGCCGTCAATCTGAAAACGGGCGAAAAGCTCACGCCACCCCAAGTCGAAGCCATGGCAGCAGCTGAGCTCGCCCCGATCGCAGAGCAAATTCTCGAGCGCAACAAAAATTTCTCATTCACGCCCACCCTGCCCGACCCAGAAGCCGTGGCGTCGACCAATACCAGGGCTTTGTTCCGCGAACAGGCCTCCGCCCATTACACGCAGGAGGCCCTCGAGCGGATTTTGACGCCGCTCGTGGCCGGCGGTAAGGAAGCGTTGTGGTCCATGGGGGATGACGGGCAGCTCGCCGTCTTCAACGAGAAGCGGGCTCTCGACTTCTTCTATGACATGATGCGTCAAGCCTTCGCGCAGGTCACCAATCCTTCGGTCGATTCGATCAACGAGCGCGGCGGCATGATCACGATCGGCCCCGATGGCAAGCGATCCCTGAATATGCCGAACGGCGGTCAGCCGCCCTTGCCTTCGCCGCTTCTGTTCACGCCCGAGCTTGCGGCGCTGGAACAGGCCGATGGCGACAAGGCTGTTCGCCTCTCGGCAACTTACGATCCGAATGAGGGCGTAAATGCGCTCAAAAACGCGCGTCGTCAGCTCGAAAGCGATGTCCTCGCTCAGGTGCGGCAGGGCAAGACGCGCATCATTCTCTCGCATGCAACAGAAAACCCCGATCACTTGCCGATCCCCATGCCGATAGCCGTGAGCGCGGCCCATAGCGCGCTCATCAAGAATGAACTGCGTGACGGCATCGTCATTCATGCGCACACAGAAGAATTGATCGAGACGCACAAGACCGCGATGTTGATCGCCTCCGGCGCCAACTTCGTCACGCCCTATTTGGTCGAGCAGACGATTGCTGCCGGCGCCGAAGCCGGGGCTTACGGCAAGGTGACAGGCGCCGAGGCGTTCAGTAATTACAGGACAGGCATCGAGGACGGCTTCCTCAAAATCATCGGCAAGATGGGAATCTCCGTGCCTTCCGCTTTTTGGGGCCAGTTCACGCTGCTCGGCATGAACACAGAGGACGCGAAAGAAAGCTTCCCCTGGACCGAATCCCCGATCAGCGGCCTGACGCTGCGCCACATTCAGGAGCGTCAAAAGAACCATGCCGAGATCGCCAAAGAGGTGATCAATAATGCGGACGCGACAGGCGTCTATCGTCACCCGGAAGGCACCTCGATGCGTTTCCTGAAGCCCGTTACGGCTTTGGACGACGAATTATACGAAATGCACATCTGGCGGCCCGAAGTCATTGCTGCCGTGCAGAAAGTTGCACTTGAAGGCACGCAAGATGCTTATCGGGAGCTCGTCAAACTGCAGCGCGGCCGCAAGGAAGAGCCGCTGCCCTTGCGTGACCTCTTAAAGGTTCAATACCCGCCAAACGGACGCATTCCGGAAGATCAGGTGCAGGGTCCAGAATATGTGCTCGACCGGCTTTGCGCTCCCGGCATCAGCCTTGGTGCCATTGCCCCCTGGATCCACCGCGACATAGCGACGGCCATGTCGAATATGCGCAGCCGCTCCAAGACGCAAGAAGGGCCGAAAAGCAATACCGGCGAAGGCGGCGAGGCGACCGAAATGCGCCGCATGGAAGATTCGAGCTGCGATATCAAACAAATGGCCTCGGGCCGGTTCGGTGTTATGGCGACCTATGTGCGCGACGCCGAAGTTGTCGAGATCAAGGTCGCCCAGGGCGCCAAGCCCGGCGAAGGCGGCCAAGTGCCCGGCGTTAAGGTCGAAGGTATCGTGGCGCAGTTGCGCCACGCGACGCCAGGCGTCGGACTCGTCTCGCCCCCGCCGCATCACGACATCTATTCGATCGAAGATCTGACCCAGCTGATTGGCGACATCAAGGCCGTCAATCCGAAGGCGCGCGTGCGCGTAAAGCTCGTCTCACAGCCAGGCATCGGCAACATTGCCGTCGGTGTCGCTAAGGCGCGTGCGGATGAGATCCACATCGCCGGTCATTCGGGCGGTACGGGCTCCTCGCCTTTAAGCAGCGTTCAGCATGCGGGGAATCCTGTGGAGCTGGGTCTGGCGGAAGTGCATCAGGCCCTCAAAGCCAATGATCTGCGCGATAACATACGTCTCATTGCCGATGGCAGCGTCCTGACAGGGCTGGATGTGCTGAAGCTCATGATGCTTGGTGCCGATGAGGTTGGTATCGGCACGGCCGCCCTCGTGGCCCTGGGCTGCGTCATGACGCATAAATGCCATCTCAATGTGTGCCCGGCCGGCGTGGCGACACAAGACCCGGCGCTCGAGAAAAACTATCACGGTAAGCCTGAATATCTCGAAAATCTGTTTACCGCCATAGCCCGGGACGTCATCAACCGAGTAGCCAAACTCGGATTTGAACGCATCGAGGAGGTTATCGGCCGCAGCGATTTGCTGCAGCCAATGCACCATAAATCGGGCGTCGATCTCAGTCGCGTTGTCGCCATGCATGATGACGACCGCGGTCATGCCAGCGGCTCGCGGCTCAAGGCCGGCGAGCGCAATAACCCACCAGCTACCGTCGATAAAGAGCTCGGTGCCGAAGAGATCGCCCGCAAGCTCCATGCCGGCGAGCGGCTTAAGTTCGACCTACCGATCGATGCCACCAAACTTTCCGTGGGCGCAAGCGTCGCCGGCGAAATCGCCCAGCAGTTCATTCTGAATAAGGTGGATATGACGCGGCGCGCCATTCCACTTGACGAGACAGGCCAGCCGGATCCGGTCGTGCTCAAGGACGCGCAAGCTAACTTCCAGCCCGATCGCCTGGCCGCCGACGCCTTACAGATAAACTTTACCGGCGACGCCGGACAATCCTTCGGTGCCTTTACCGTGGAAGGTATGAAACTGGTCGTTAACGGCACGGCCAACGATTATGTCGGCAAGAGCATGAGCGGCGGTAAACTCGTCGTTCGGCCGCACGCCGAGAGCATCATGGCCAAAGCGACCGACCAGCATGAGATAGCCGGCAATACGTTGTTGTACGGCGCCACCGGCGGCGAGGCGTATTTTGCCGGTCAGGTCAAAGAGCGCTTTATGGTGCGTGCTTCAGGCGCTCGTGCCGTCGTCGAAGGTTGTGGTGATTACGGCTGCGAATACATGAGCGGCGGCGTCGGCGTCATTCTGGGGCCCACAGGCAAGCATTTCGGCAGCGGCATGAAGGGCGGACTTGCCTTCGTTTATGATGCCGACAATACGGCCGAGAGCCGCATGAACAAGAGCGACATTAAGGTTAGCGGCGTGGTTGGAACCGGTTTCGAGGCGCCTCTTAAGAGCATGATTGCCCAGCATCTGGCCGAAACCAACTCGACGAAAGCCGCCGCAATTCTCGAGAACTGGGACGAGGCCAAGACGAAATTCAAACTCGTCACGCCCAACGATATCGCGGCCCTGGCCGCAAGACCTTTGGAATACAAGGTCAATATGCACAATTTCTTTGAAGGCAAAACCGGCGCCGCAAAGATCCAAATTCCCATGGTTGCGTAGGTAATGTCATGACGGACGGCGCTTTTCTTAAAACACCTTATCACCCGCCCGGATACTTGCCGCCGGCCGAACGCGTGACCAATCACTATCAGGCCTTGCAGGTCTTGCCATCAGATGTTGCGCAGGCCCAGGCCGGTCGCTGCGTTCAATGCGATGTGCCGGGCTGCAACAGCTCCTGCCCGGTGGGACAAAAAATCCCGCAATTTCTTAAAGAGGCCGAAAAGGGAAACTGGCCGGCAGCGAACCAGATTGCGATTCAAAGCCCCCTCTATGGCCTTTTCGGCCAGATCTGCCCGCAACAGGAAGGCTTATGCGAATCCTCCTGCACGGTAGCCAAGGTCAACAGCTTTGGCGCCATGGAATGTACGACACCGACCCATGCGCTTGCCGATACGATTGCGATCGGTGGCGTCGAGGCCGCTATTTGGCGAAAGACGCTCGACAGCGGCTCACTTGTTTACCCAACGCCGCTCACCGAGACAGGTAAAACAGTCGCGATAATCGGTGCTGGCCCGGCCGGTATTTATGCCGCCACCGAGGCTCGCAAGGCCGGCCATTCCGTGAAGATTTATGACGCTTGGAACGAAGTTGGCGGTCTTCTGCTGAACGGCATACCGAACTTCAAACTCGATAAGAAAGACCTGCCGATCGTGCGGCAGGCGCTCGAACAATCGGGCGTTCACTTCAAGCTTAACACCAAAATTAACGATAACGGCGAATTGACGCTGCAAAATCTCTTGGGCGCAAATGATGCCGTACTCATAGCGACGGGCACTTATGCCGATCGCGGCATCACCAATCCCGACAAGCGCGAGCCTGAACTGATCAAAGGGCACGAGTACACAATCCCGGCCATGCGCTTTCTTATTGCCCATAACGACCATGTGCGCCTTGGCGTCCCGCTGCCGCCTGAGCTTGACGCACGCGATAAGCGCGTCGTCGTCGTGGGCCCCCGCGACACAGGTATGGACGTCGTCGGCAATGCGCTGCGGGACGCCGTAGCGGAAGTCACCGTTCTCCAGCGCCACGCGACAGCTGGCGGCGCTCTCAAGGAGAAACTCGCGCGGGGCGCCGAAGCTCGCGTCCTGTTCGATTCAAAAGAACTTTTTCACCAGGCTGTCCCATTGCAGATCACAGCGAAAGGCGATCATTTCGAGCTCGAGACCCGCACCAGCAATGGCGGCCGCCGCGTGATCGAGGCTGACATGATCATCCGGGCGACGGGGTTTGAGATGGAGGACCTGTCGCGCAAATTTGCGATGACAATCACGCCCTTCAACAACGGCACAACGAACATTGATAATCTTTTCGTGGCCGGTGATGCACGCAACGGCGCTACGCTCGCGGTGACCGCAGCCCAGGACGGCCGCCGCGCGGCCTATGCCGTGAACAAATATCTCCGACATCTGGTGAAATG
Source organism: Pseudomonadota bacterium (assembly GCA_030775365.1). Taxonomy (GTDB): domain Bacteria; phylum Pseudomonadota; class Alphaproteobacteria; order UBA9219; family UBA9219; genus JALYJG01. The sequence continues at coordinate 3,415 of JALYJG010000058.1, read as the reverse complement.
AGCCCGGGCCGCTTAAAGCGGCCGGATTCTGAAAGGCTCGATGCTTAAAGGCTAGCGATTAAAGCTGCCAGCCTCGTCTCCGCCTCGCTGATCTCTTTTTCAAGCTCCGCATAGGTGCGGTTCAAGCGCTTGAGTTGGGCTGGGTCGTTGGTCGTGCTGCATTCATGGGCGATTTCGCTTTCAAGCGCCTGCTTACGCTCCACAAGATCGCCAAGCGCCTGTTCAAGCTTCTGCGCCTCAAATTCGGCCTGAGGACCATCGCCGCTCTCCACGATGTCTTTCCGTCCATCTTTCTTGATCTTTTCCCGCTCAAGCCGGCGCTGGCGGATCACAAGCTTTTTATAGGCCTCCAGATCATCGTCATAGGGCAGGCACTTGCCGTCCTTGACGAGCCATAACTGGTCGGCCACGCATTCGACGAGATGGGTATCGTGCGTCACAAGGATAATAGCGCCGTTGTAATTGTTAAGCGCCTGCATGAGCGCCTCGCGCGCGTCGATATCGAGGTGATTCGTGGGCTCGTCGAGCAGCAGGATATGCGGCGCATCGAAGCTCATCAGACAAAACAAAAGCCGCGCTTTTTCGCCGCCCGAGAGACCGCCGACTTTCGTATCCGCCTTATGCTTATCAAAGCCGAATTTGCTCAAGGCGGCGCGCACCTTGACCTCGGACGCTTCCTGCATCGCCGCTTTCAAAATCTTAAAAGGCGTCAAGGCTACGTCCAGCTCATCCGTCTGAAACTGCGCGAAATAACCGACCTTAAGCTTGGCGGATTTGTGAATTTCGCCGGCCATCGGCGCCAGGCGATCCGAGATCAATTTCACAAGCGTCGACTTGCCGTTGCCATTGGCACCTAGAAGAGCAATGCGATCATCGTGATTGATATGCAGATCAAGCGCTCGCAAGACGGGCTTACCCGGCGTGTAACCGGCATCCACTTTCTCGAGCCGGATCAAGGGCGATTTCATCTCTTTGGGATCAGGGAACGTAAAGGCCGTCACACGTTCAGCCATCACCGCATCGACGATGTCCATTTTCTCGATCGCCTTGAGACGGCTCTGCGCCTGCCGGGCTTTGCTAGCTGTGGCGCGGAAACGGTCGACAAACTTCATCATATGGGCTTTTTGCGCCATTTGCTTTTCATGCAGCGCCTGCTGATTCATCATCTTTTCGGCACGGCTGCGTTCAAATTGATCGTAATTGCCCGTGTACTGCATGAGTTTTTGATTTTCGAGATGCAGGATATGGCTCACGGTTTTATTCAAAATATCGCGGTCGTGACTGATGATGATGAGGGTTTCGCGGTAACGCATCAGAAAATTCTCGAGCCACACCATGGATTCGAAATCGAGATGGTTCGTCGGCTCATCCAGCATGAGCACATTCGGCTGGCGAAACAGCACGGCAGCGAGGGCCACGCGCGCGCGCCAGCCACCCGAAAACGATGAAATAGGCTGGCCTTGAGCCTCTTCACTGAAACCGAGCCCGGCCAAAATCGACGCCGCGCGCGAGGGCGCATCATAGGCGCTTATCTCGTTCAGCCGATCGTAGATATAGCCGAAACGGTCCATATCCTCGGTCGTCTCGGCTTCTTTCATGAGTTCGGCGCGCTCGGTATCGGCGGCCAGAACGATGTCGATCAAAGGCGTCTCGTCGGCGGGAATGTCCTGCCGCACCATGCCGATGCTCGAATTCTTGATAAGCGATACGCGGCCACCATCGGGGGAGAGCTCGCCCGAAATTAACTTGAATAAAGTGGTTTTGCCCGCACCGTTGGGACCTACAAGACCCACGCGATGACCGGCTGGGATATTGACGGCTACGTTATCTAAAAGAGTTCGACCGCCCACGCGGTAGCTAAGGTCCTGAATAGAAAGCATACGGCCCTATGATCTTTCTGATCTTGAAATGGTGCCGGGATCCGATCCCTGGCGGCTCAAAAGCGGCCCGACGCTAATGAATTCATCTCTTGAGGTCAATCAGCTTGGCCTTCCGCTGGGCCTATTACTTGGCTCTAGGCCCGGCTCTCGGCCCGGCGCGCTGCCTGAGCGCAAGGGCAAGGCTCGCGGCCACGACGACATTGAGGCTCTCAACGCCTTGAGTCGGAATGCGGATAGACCTCTGAAAGGCCTTTTTACTCTGGCCCTCATGGCCAAAGCCGCCACCTTCTTCGCCGACAATGAGCATTCCGTTCTCGGGCCAGACAAACTCATCGATCGGAACCCCCTCCATATCAAGGGCTATGCAGGTCTCAGGAAACGCCTTTAACGCCGGCCCTCGGATGAGCGGAACGCGCAGCATGCTGCCGGCCGACGCCTTGACGGCCTTGGGTAAAAACGGATGGGCCGCTTCCTTTGTCAGGAAAACGCGCGGCACGCCAAAGGCCTCGCAGCTTCTTATAAGCGCTCCGAGATTGCCGGGATCGCCGCTAGGTATGACGACTTCGAGGCCCTCTGGCGCATGGGCCGCAAGTCCCTCCTCCGACAAAACGCCCATCTTTGGCTGTGAGAGCACGAGAATATTGAAATGTGTCCCGAGCACGTCGATCTCTTTGAACAAATCTGCGGAGAGCTGAATTTGCTTTGCGGTCCAACCCGGTGCCTCGAGGGGAGGTAAGGCGGGAGACATCAACTCGAACTGAGGCTCGAGATTGGGATGGATCAGATACTCACGGATGAGCTTTTCGCCACTGAGCAAAAACATGCCCTCTTCCTTGAGTCCTTTCGAGGTCGTCAGGCTCTGGCAACGCTTAAAAGTGTCGTTGTGCGGGCTTTCGATCGTAAGCATCGGCACTTTATAGCAGGCAAAAGCATTATTTTGCGTAAATCCTGACGATCCGCCGCTTTCAATGCGCCATGTCCCCCGAAATAAAGCGAGCACCCACAAGGACATAGAGCAGAAAGTAATAAAAACTTGCTTTCTTGTGGATAAGCTGTAGGTTGCGGCCTGAGTTTAGAACAACTCTCGCCTTGATGCTTTGGCCAATTCTAATCAATTGGCGGATGTCGCTTAAAGCGGCGTTTATCGAGAGAATGGCCCAAAGCCAACCTTTCCCTGCGTTTGTCGACGAGTTTGAATGGGACCCCTTATTAGGGGGCCCCATGCCTACGCTCAAAACCAGCCTCATGGTGAGGCGGGCTACCTACTAAACGTAAAGGAAAAGTACTATGGCAAACGGTCAAGTTAAATGGTTTAACGCCAAAAAAGGTTTCGGATTCATTCAGCCTGAAGAAGGCGGCGCAGACGTATTTGTGCATATCAGCGCGCTCGAACGCGCCGGTCTGAGCGACCTTCGCGAAGGTCAACGCGTCAGCTACGAGCTTGCTACGAACAAGGGCAAGACTTCGGCAGCAAATCTTAAGGTCCTCGACGAGGCAGCTTAAGCTTTCAATCCTTACAGGTGCCGGCGCTAATC
>JALYJG010000057.1 GCA_030775365.1 Pseudomonadota bacterium | reverse complement strand
TCATCATCCGACATGCCGATACCAAGCCCTGCCCCCGCCTGCACCGTGACCTTGTGACCGTGCGTCGTGAGCTCGCGTACCGAGGATGGCGTCATACCGACGCGGTATTCATGGATTTTAATCTCTTTGGGAACGCCGACATGCATAGGGGTCTATCCTTTCCTGAGAAAACCAAGGGCTAAACGAGCAACAAATGGCATGATGCGAGGACGCAGTAACCGGGGGTCATACTGGCCCATCCGCCGCTTGTCTTCGGCGAGCGCAATCTCGAGTAGATTTCTAAGCGTCAAACCTTCTGTAAGGCTTTCGCCCCCGGCCACGACAAAATTGTCCCCGCCTTTGCCGCGATCTGCGGCGCCGGCGAGGGACACGCGGCCAAGCCCCGCCAAAATGAGCGCGGCTGCGCAGCGCAGGCGAAACACAAGCCGTGGCAGCAAGGCCTTATTGGTCGCCATCCACGCCACCCAATTCACAAAGAACAGGATATGCCTAGCCTCCTCCTGGATGACGGGCTCAAACACTTCGACTAGTTCGGGCGGGAAATATCCTGAGTCCCTAGCCATCTTAAAGAGACCGAAGGCAAAGAAGCTGTCGACGCATTCGCCGTAGCCCGTGCAGATGAACATCCACTCCGCATGACGACAGGCGCCATAAGGCTTCTCCTCGGCGAGCGGTATGCCATAAACTTTAAGCATATTCCGGATGACCAGCTTATGACGACCTTCTTCGAAGGCGTTGAGCGCGATCGCCTCTTTGATCAAAGGGTCGATCGTGGCATCGGCCATCGCCTGCATACGGGACGAGGCAAAGCCTTCCGTTTGTACGGCGACGTCCCAGAAGGGCAGCCTGGTCAGGCGTTTTTCGGCATCCGGCGAGAGTTTGGGCCAGGCCAGGATCGAGGGCTTATAGGGATCAAAATACCCTGTCAGGACATTGCAAAATGCTCGCTTATGCTCGTCTGATCCGATGCGCAGCGGCGGCGGAGTTGATGACGCCACAACGTCGGACGAAGAATAGGTGACGGCCAAATTGGTCATTGAGGTCTTATCCGTGACGGTTTCTTTAAAATGCCCGGATTCTCTGGCGCGTCAAGGACCGAAAGTGAAAAGCGGTGGAGTTCCAGAGCTATAGCTGCTGCCAACCGCTCCGCGAATTTTTAGAGAGTTTTAAGGCCCGCAATGGTAAGATATCTTCATATTTCGATGCCAAAGCCAGAGGCGCGTATGGCCGGTGATGTAACAGATAACGTAACGCCCGATCAACAGTATGATCGCTCACCGCAGCGCCAGCAACCGGCCAGCGACGACTCGCTTTTTGTGAACGCTCTGCTCGAAAGCAACAACGCTACCGAAGCGCGCCGCCGCCGACACCAAATCGAGGCCGAAGAAGAGAGCGCGGCGAGCAAAGGGGCGTCTATGGGCCAGTCTGGTCCTGCGCCTTTCTTCGATAACGAAACGGGCGATATCGAAACGGGTTCTTCGCCTGCGAGTAAGTCCGAGGATGGCAGCCGGAACCGGAGCCGCTTCTCGGCTCTGCGCCAAAAGGTTGCGCATTTCTTTCATGGCGGGTCTGATGAGGGCCAGGCATCTGCAGCAACGTCCCGGGAAGTGTCACGGGAAGCGCCTCTGCCCGGCGGACCGTCACAAGCCTCGGCGCCGAACAGGCGCGCACTCAATCTGGGCTCCTCCGGTCTCACGCCGGGCCCCGATAATTGGCAGGAGATTTTGCACGCGCATGCCGACTGCAACGCCAAGGGCAACCCGATCGACGATGCTGGCAAGGAGATCAATCTTCGGGATATGCATGCCGAATTCGGGCGCAGACTGGCCCAAACCTGCAACGATCTCGATGCGGCCGGCTTTCAGGGCCAGTATAGTATTCTGAGCGGCGTGCGCACACATGCCGAGCAGCTCGGCCTTTATAACTATTACAAGGGCATCGGCTCGAGCCATCCCGTTGCCGTACCGGGCACGAGCCCGCATGAATGGGGCCTGGCAACCGATTTGCAGTACAAGGGACGCGGCAGCGCGGCAGCTTTCTATAAAGTCTTGCACGAAAAAGGCCGCAACAATGGCATGGAATTCGTGTCCGGCGACGAAAACCACGTCCAGCTCGCAAAAGTACACGACGTCATTGCCAGCCTGCGCGAGGATAACCAGCGCAACAAAAATTTTACGCTGACCGCCTCATCGGCAACTCCCGCCTCGGCAACACCTAAAGCGAGCGTAGCACGCAATTTGAGCGCGCCGGGATAAGTGCCGGCGCAGGTGAAGTGGGCGCGATGAGCGGGCCCAAGCGGCTGAATTCTACCTTTAAAAACCTGCCGCCTTGCGCAGCGGAATTTCCGCCGCATCCGCCACCCATTTAAGAACGGGCGTTCTGGCCGCACGTGTCTCATCGAGGCGCCGCCGCGGCGTGAAACGCGGTGATTGCTTGAACATCTCGACATCGCCGGCTTTTGCTTTTTGTGCCAGATCGCGCAGAGCTGCAATAAACGCATCGAGCGTTTCCTTGCTTTCCGTCTCTGTGGGCTCGATCAGAAAAGCGCCATGCACGACGAGCGGAAAATACATCGTCATCGGATGGAAGCCGCGATCGATAAGGGCCTTGGCGATATCAAGCGTCGTGACACCTGTGTCACGCAGGAAACGGTCATCGAAAAGCGCTTCATGCATGCAAGGCCCTTCAAAAGGAGCGCTCATAACATCTTTGAGGCTCGCGAGCACGTAATTGGCGTTGAGAACGGCATCGCTGGCGACGCGCCACAACCCATCGGCCCCGTGGCTGAGAATATAAGCCAGGGCCCGAACAAACATGCCCATCTGGCCGTGAAAGCCCTTGAGCCGACCGAAGGGCTGCCCGCCGCCCGCATCCTCGGCATGCTCAACGAGCCGGAAGCCGCCAGCGTCATGCGCTACGTAAGGAAGGGGCACGAAGGGCGCGAGCGATTCCGCCAGCACGATCGGACCCGAGCCCGGCCCGCCGCCGCCATGCGGCGTCGAAAAGGTCTTGTGCAAATTGATATGCATGACGTCAATGCCGAGATCCGCCGGCCGCACGCGTCCGACGATCGCGTTGAAATTGGCGCCGTCGCAATAGAAGTAGGCGCCAGCCGCGTGAACTTCCTTGGCGATATCGAGAATGTCGCGCTCAAACAACCCGCAAGTGTTCGGGTTCGTGAGCATGATCGCCGCCACATCCGGTCCCAATTTGGCCCTGAGAGCGGCGTGATCGACGCGCCCGGCGGCATCCGCTGGCACGACCTCAATCGTAAAACCAAGGGAGGCGGCGGTCGCGGGGTTCGTGCCGTGAGCCGATTCCGGAACTATGACCTTGGTGCGGTTTTCGCCGCGCGCCTTGAGCGCTGCCTTGATCGCTGCCATACCGCAAAATTCGCCATGTGCACCAGCGGCCGGCGACATCGCCACGCAGGGCATGCCCGTCAATGCTTTTAGCCAACCGGCCAGTTGATGCATGAGCTCAAGCGCACCTTGCACGGTCGAGGCGGGCTGCATCGGATGCAGATCGCTGAATCCCGGCAGACGCGCGAGCTTTTCGTTGAGGCGCGGGTTGTGCTTCATCGTGCAGGAGCCGAGTGGATAAAAGACGCTATCGATGCCAAAATTCTTTTGGCTCAGCCGCGTATAATGGCGCACGACCTGCGGCTCGGAGAGACCCGGCAGACCAACGGGCCCCTGCCGGCGCAGAGCTCCAAGCCTCAATTTATGCGCGGGCAATTTCGGCAGATCGACGCCCATACGACTTTCGGCGCCTTGTTCAAAAATCAAGGGCTCTTCCATATCCATCATGCGCAAATCTCCTTGAGCGCGCGCGCAAGCGCATCCATATCCGCTTCATTCGTCAATTCGGTCGCAGCAATGAGCAGCAAATTCGCCAGCGCCTTGTCTTTCGGATAAAAACGACTGACAGGAACGCCGGCCAGAATGGGGATCCTGGCGAGTTGCTCCACGATTGGCGCCGCAGGCTTCGGTAGCTCGAGCGTCAATTCGTTGAAGAACTGATCGTTAAGAACGCGGCATCCCGGCAGGGCCGCAAGCTTATCCGCCAGCAGTGATGCCTTGGCATGATTGAGCGCCGCGAGTTGCTCAAGGCCGGCTTCGCCAAGCAAACTGACATGAATGGTGAAGGCCAGAGCACAAAGGCCAGAATTTGTGCAGATGTTGCTGGTCGCTTTCTCGCGCCGGATATGCTGCTCGCGCGCCGAAAGCGTGAGCACAAAACCGCGCCGGCCTTCGGTATCAACCGTTTGGCCGCACACCCGGCCCGGCATCTGGCGCAGATATTTTTCGCGGCAGGCAAAAAGCCCGACATAAGGCCCGCCGAAATTGAGACCATTGCCGAAGCCTTGTCCCTCGGCCACGACGATATCGGCGCCCATCTGTCCCGGCGGTACGACGAGGCCAAGCGAAACGATCTCCGTCACGGCGATAATCAGCAAGGCACCTTTGGCCTGACAGGCTTTTGAAAGCGGCGTGAAGTCCTGGATATGTCCGAACACATCCGGATTCTGCACGACGACGCAGGATGTGCTCTCAGTCACCAAGGAGACAAGATCTTCTACGCTGCGGGGCGAGGTTGGGCGGGCATCGACAACAAAGCCAGTCGTTCGGCCCATCGTCTCGACGGTCTCGCGGTAATGCGGGTGAAGATTGCCCGAAACGATGGCCTGCTGTCGCTTGGTGACGCGGTTGGCCATCATGACCGCCTCGGCGCAAGCGCTGGCACCGTCATACATCGAGGCGTTCGCAACATCCATGCCCGTTAACATGGCCACCTGAGTTTGGAACTCGAACAGGTATTGCAGCGTCCCCTGACTGACCTCCGGCTGGTAGGGCGTGTAGGACGTCAGGAATTCGCCGCGCAGGATCAGTTGATCGACGCTAGCGGGGACGTGATGCCGGTAGGCGCCGGCACCAAGAAAAAAAGGACAAGAACCTGCAGCCACATTTTTGGCCGCGAGTGCCGCGAGCGCGCGTTCCACTTCGTATTCGGGCTGATGGTGAGGAAGGTCCGGTATAACACCTTTCAGATCGACAAACAGATCATCGACGCTGCGGACGCCAATTGTACTGAGCATGGCGTCACGGTCGGTTTCCGTAAGAGGAAGGTAGCGCATCGATCAATCCCCATTCTGCATTAAATTCAGGCGCCGAGGCCGCCGAACTCACGGCCACCGGAATCGCCAAAAAACCCACCCAAGTCTTTGAACAGAAAACCGAAAATTGGAAGCGCTATTTTGCCAGATTCGCAAAAGAGTGTCGCGGGCCCGCCGCCGCGCTGATACTCCGTGTTCACCACCAAATCTTTGCGCTTAAACCACGAAGTTGGAACCGCTATTGCCGAAATATGTGCGGGACAAGCGCCGGGTTGATGACCGGAAAGTGATCGGCCCCGGATCGCATCGACACTTTCCACACGCAAGTCGCGCAGTGCATCGCCTGCACGAAGCTGCCGTCAACCGCAAAACCCTGGCCGGGAACAAGGCCAGCCTTACGGCACGGGTTAACGACGTCTTCAAACAACACACGGTAAATGTCGCTTTCCCGGAACTGGCCATAGCGGTTCTTCGAGAAGGTCGAACGATCGGCCACGGCTCCGGCCAGCCCAACCGGCAGAACCAGCGGTACGCCAAATTAAGATGCACCTCACTGGATAAATGCCGCTCCGACCGGAAGCCAAAAGCATAGCCGACCAGCAACATCCCCAGCATCAGTTCCGGGTCAATCGAGGGCCGTCCATATCGCTATAGTGTTCCGCCAGAACCGTTCTCGCACGGGTAAAGTCAAGCACCTCGTCGAACGCCCGCAACGGATGATCGGCGGGCACATGATCTTCAAGCCGGAACCGGTAAAACCGCTCTTCGGGAGCATCTTGCTTGCCCATCATGGCCCGTTGCCCCTGTTGCTCAGAAGAACGGAATCACAACTAACCACCGATTACAACGGGATTTTCACTGGCATCGGTCCTTTGTGACACATCTCTAATCTTATAAACTTCGCGCCAGAGCAACACCGATAACGACCGCGACGAAGCACACCAGATTAGTAGCCACAACATTCAGAGCAGCCAAAGTGAATTGACCTTTTTCGCAAAGCGCGAAGGTCTCAAAGGCGTAGCTGGAATACGTTGAGTATGTGGAGCAGAAACCCACGGCGATGAACATGCGCCAGCGTGGGTCTGCCAACACCCGCTCGCTGGTCCAGACAAGGAAAAAGCCGAGGATAAAACTGGCAGAGATATTAATGACGAGCGTACCGAAAGGAAAGCTCGACGGGATGAGCGTGGCGACATACTGCGCAACGAAGTAACGGAGGTTGGCGCCAATGATTGCGCCGATGGAGATCAGCAAGATTGTTTGCAAAATAGACTCCAACCTTCAGGATCCCAGCAGGCCTTTGATGTGCTTTTCATACGCTGCTTCATCCATCAGCGCATCGAGTTGCGCCGGGCCCGAGATCCGAAGCTTGAAAAACCAGCCATCGCCCGCGGGTGAAGTATTCACTTTGGCGGGATCCGAGGAGAGCTTGTCATTGACGGCGATCACCTCGCCATCGACCGGCGCATAGACCTCGCTCGCCGCCTTAGCCGATTCGACGACGGCCACCGACTCGCCCTGTTTCACTTGTTTGCCTAGAGGCGGCAGCTCGACATAAACGATGTCGCCAAGCGCCTTTTGCGCATAATCGCTGATCCCACATGTGGCTTCGACGCCTGCCGCCGCGTCGGTCCGGATCCATTCATGCTCCTTCGTGAAACGAGTAGCGGCCATAATTTATCCTTTCATATAACGATGCGGCGCGAACGGAAGCTTGGCGACGACCGCCGGCAAGGGTTTGCCGCGCACCATCAGAAAAAGCGGCGTTCCTATGCCGGCGAATGCGGTTTCGACATAGCCCATGGCAATAGGGCCGTCAACGCTCCCACCGAAACCGCCGCTTGTGATGATGCCGATTTTACGGCCCTTCTCATCGACGATATCCGTATTTTCTCGCGCCAGCGCCCGGCCCTCGGGCTTGACGCCCACGCGTTTGCGGCTAACTCCCTTGGCCAGCTGTTCCTGGATTATGGCCGCGGCCGTGAAGCCGCCCTCAGCACGGCGCCTTTTGCCTATGGCCCAAACAAGATTAGCCTCGACAGGCGTCGTCGTGGGATCGAGATCATGCCCATAAAGGCAAAGACCGGCCTCGAGCCGCAATGAATCCCGCGCTCCAAGGCCTATGGGCGCCACTTCGGGCTCGCCGGAGAGCATGCGAGCAAAAGTCTCGACCGTCGCGCTCGGCACGGATATCTCAAAGCCGTCTTCCCCAGTGTAGCCCGAGCGGCTGATGTAACAGGTACCGGCCGCTCGGACCGTAAAGGTAGCGGCTTGCATAAATTTGAGTTTGGCCGGCGCATCGCAAAAGCGCTCCAAAACAGCTGCAGCGTCCGGCCCCTGCAGCGCTATGAGAGACCGGTCCTCGATCATCGTCGCTTTAAGGTCGGGCAAATGTTGGCGAATAAAGGCCAGGTCTTCGTCTTTGCCGCCGGCATTCACAATCAAAAAGGCCTTTCCGGAATCGGGCAGCCGCGTGACCATCAAATCATCAAGAACGCCGCCCTGCTCGTTCAAAAGAAACGAATAGCGAATCTGGCCGTCGGCCAGCTCGCTGAAATCTCCCGGCATGAGCCTTTCGAGTTTCTCGAGCGGGGCCTCGCCTTCGACAAGGATCTGACCCATATGGGAGATATCGAAAAGGCCGGCCGAGCTGCGGGTATGCTTATGCTCCGCTATAATCCCGGCGGGGTACTGAACAGGCATCGCATACCCGGCAAAAGGCACCATTTTTGCCCCAAGAGAGACGTGGAAATCATAAAGAGCTGTGCGCCGATTATCCGTCATGAGCTATACTCCAGATGGCCGGACTTGACCCCGGCCGTTTCGTGACCCACAACATGCATCCAACTTTCTGCGGCGACAAGAGATGCGATCCAGATTCTTTTATGCGACTGTGCTGCTTTTGCTCTGCACGGCCTGCGAGCCTACTGTAGCCAACAGGGGCAACATCCTTGATGCCGATAAGCTGACGGACATCAAGGCCGGCACGAGCACGCGCTACGACGTAGCCACGCGCCTCGGCACGCCCACGGAAACCAGCACTTTTGACGATAAGACCTGGTATTATGTCGGCCGGCAGACGCAACAATACTCTTTCCTCGATCCCACCGTGACTAAGCAGCAAGCCATCGAAATTCATTTCGACGACAAGGGCGTTGTAACAGACGTGGCAAATCTCGATCTATCCAAGGCGCAGGATATCTCGCCTGTGGGGCGAAAGACGCCGACTTACGGTAACGATAATACGTTTATCCAGCAGCTCATGGGCAATCTCGGCCATCCCATTCCCAATCTCGGCAAAGAAAAGCAGGAAGGCCAATAGCCTATTCGGCGGCGAGCTGGTCTTGCTGCTCGCGCATCAATTCGGCCGCAAGCAAACGAAAGCATTGGGCAAGCGCCTGCTTGAGTCTCAAAAATCCTTCATGCGGCTCGAGGCTCTCTTCGTTCATATAGAGCCGGCGGTTGATTTCCATTTGCAGCGCGTGCCGGCCGCGCGACGGGTTGCCGTAGCGGCGCACGATTTCCATCCCCTTGTAGGGGTCGTTCAAGGCCACGACAAAACCCATATCGTGCAACAAATCCCGCACGCGTCGCGTAAAGGCGGGATCGCAGCTCGTCCCTTGCCTATCGCCGAGCACAAAATCCGGGCGCCCGGGATGGCGATTATCGCCACGCCGGTCCGGCATCGAATGAGCGTTGATCAGGTAACATTCGCCAAAAAGCTCCATACGCCGGGCGATAGCACCCTCGAGCGCCGCGTGATACGGGCGATAAAAACCCTCGATGCGTGCCTGCACTTCGGCCACCGGCAGGGGGTGCGTGTAAAGCGGGACGCCGCTCTTGCACATGCGCCGCACGAGTCCGAGGCCGAGAAGCGTGCGCTCGCAGGGCGCCAGCGGCGCCGGCCATGGCTCGGCGAGAACGGCTGGATCGAGGTCGTCCTCAGCGCGGTTGGTATCGATATAGCTGCGCGGAAATTCAGCTATAAGAACGGCGGCGCCCGCCTCGCTGGCACATGTGATGAGCTCATCCACCATAAAATCCTCGGTATGACGTAAAACCGGCAGCGGACAGGCAAAGCGGAAATCGTGTGGGTAATTGCGCCCGCTGTGAGGCGAATCCACAACAAGCGGCAGGATCGCCCTGTCGGGCTCGATGAGGGTGAAGGGGCGCATCGACATAGCCCCTCCATAGCACAATCCCCAAAAAGCGTCATGCCGGTCCTTTGGGG
>JALYJG010000056.1 GCA_030775365.1 Pseudomonadota bacterium | reverse complement strand
CTATACACTCGCGAAATCTGACTGGTAGAAAGAACGGAAAATGAAAGACAATTTACACCCCGATTATCATGACATCACGGTCGTTATGACCGATGGTACGGAATTCGTCACCCGCAGCACCTACGGCAAGCCGGGCGCAAAGCTTCATCTCGATATTGATCCGAAAGTGCATCCGGCCTGGACAGGCATGCACCGTATGGTCGACCGCGGCAGCCAGCTGGCAAAGTTCAATAAGCGTTTTGCCGGCATCTCCGCGAAGAAGGACGACGCGGCGCCTGCGAAGGCTGAAGCCCCAGCTTCGACGGAGCCGAAGATCAAGCTCACGACAGGTGCCTCCAGCGCTAAGAAGAACAAGAAGGAAGCCTAAGCCTTTCCTTCGCTTTCGGTCCCGGTTAGCCAATAACGCCAATACGACGCTGTCGCCTTACGGCCATAAAATGTGGCGTGTAGGGCGGCCGTCGCTGCCAGCATAATTGCGGCTGCGTACAACACGTCGCTTAGGAAATGGGATCCCATGACGATGCGCGCAAAGCCAAACAGGGCGCCTGCTGTGATGCCGGCGGCGAAAACCACGCGCGATCTTCGGCGGCGGGTCACATAAGCGAAACTGGGCAAGTAAAAACCGAAAGCGGCATCACCAGCGATGAAGGAGCCGTTTTTGTGCAAGACCTTTTGCGGTTCAAGCGCAGGGGAGAAAGTTTCGGTGCCGCCGAACTGAATGGTCTGCCGCGGTCGAGCCCGCCCCCAATGATCTTTTAGCCCAATATTGCCGATAAGCCCCGGAGCGAGCAGCAACCCAAGAAACAGGAACAGCCAGCTTTTTGCGTCGAGTCCCAACACGGTCCGGCGCCTGACATATGTTACGACGACCGCTGCCAAGAGCGCTGAGGCAAGGAGCCAGGCGCCCAGCGTTGCCAGCCAGTGCAACAGAACAAAGGGGGGCGCGTCCTCGAGGAAGAAACCTCGGCCGGACTCATAGAACAGTCCCGAGATGGCTAGATCGATCGACGGACAAAACGCCGAAACTGCCAGAACCAGAAGAACGAGAGCCAGGAGAAAAAGCGCTCTGCCGCCAATCGAGGGGGTTGCTTTTATGGTCACGTGTTGCACATTCTTTCGGTCATGGCCCTTCCTATCACTCATTTTGATCCCGCCCGTCAGGCTTGGATGCAGGCTGAAGGCTTACGCCGCCTCATGGAAGCGATCAAGGCGGGGGGCGGCGAGGCTCGGTTTGTGGGCGGCTGTGTGCGTGACGCCCTCTCCGGCCGGGCGGTACGCGATGTCGACCTTGCCGTGGACCTGCCGCCCGAGAAAACGGCCGAGATTCTAGCCGGTGCCGGTCTCAAAGTGGTCCCGACGGGTATCGCCCACGGCACCGTAACGGCCGTCGCCGACCACAAGGGATATGAGATCACGACACTCCGGCGAGACGTTGAAACCGATGGGCGGCGTGCCAAGGTCGTTTTTACCGATGATTGGCAGGCGGATGCGGCCCGACGTGATTTCACTTTCAATGCCCTCTACGCGGATGATCGGGGAAAAATCTTCGACTATTTCGAGGGGCAGGCCGACCTGGCCAGAGGCCACGTACGGTTTATCGGCCAAGCGCGCGACCGAATTCGAGAAGACGTTTTGCGCATTCTGCGGTTCTTTCGGTTCCATGCCTGGTTTGGTCTGGGGCCACCCGATGAGGCAGGGCTCGTGGCGTGCCAAGAGCTTTCGCATCTGCTGCCGCAATTGTCGGCCGAGCGCGTGTGGCGCGAAATTTCAAAGCTGCTCGCCGCTCAAAACCCCCTGCCAGCATGGCAGATCATGCAAGGGCAGGGCATCCTTGTGCATGTTCTCCCGGAGGCTACCGAGGTCGCACGGTTGGAAAGGCTTCTGACGGTGACACACGAGTACGACGCTCAGACGTCCAGCCTCGTGCGGTTGGCAGCGCTTCTCAAACCTGAGGCAAGCGCGGTCGCCGTGGCTCAGCGCCTGCGGCTCTCGAATAAGGAGGCGGGGCGGCTCGAGGCGTTAAGAGCATTGCCGGTGCGCCTGCGTGAATCTCTTGAGGCCAAATCCCTGCGTCGTGTCCTCTATGCAAGCGGTGCCGCCGAGGTGAGGGATGCCTTGTGCTTGCTCGGCGCCCAGGAGCCGGGTCTCGATCTTCAGGAGGCGCTGGCTGAAATAGGCCGTTGGGAGAAGCCTTTGTTTCCGGTTCAGGGGAGCGACATACTTAAACTGGGCGTTGCGGCCGGCCCCGCCGTCGGCGAACGGCTCCGGGCCGTCGAGGCCTGGTGGGTCGAGCAGGATTTTCGCCCCGTTCGTGCGGAGTGCCTTGCGCGGGCAAAATCCTTGGACGAGAAGGCGTAATCCACGGTTATTTGTATCGGCTCCTGACAGGATAGTTGACGGAAGCCCCATTTTCCTTAATGTTAACCACCTTCGCGGCAGCCAGTGTGGCTGGCCGGTAACTTTTTTTTAAGGAGACGCACATCGCTCGCCCAACATTAAGTCGTGATCGCCCGGAAGCCCCGCGACGCGACAAGGACGACGGCCCCCGTGTCAACGGCGCCATCACAGCGCGCCAGGTTCGTGTTATCGATGCAGACGGAGAAATGCGCGGCGTTATGACCGTGCGTGAGGCTATTGCTGTGGCCGAAGAGGCCGGTCTGGATCTCGTTGAAATTTCTCCCAATGCCGAGCCACCCGTCTGCAAGGCGCTCGATTACGGCAAATATAAGTACGAGATGCAGAAGAAGGCTGCCGAGGCCCGGAAAAATCAGAAAGTCATCAGCATCAAGGAGATCAAACTCCGGCCGATGATCGACGATCATGATTTTGAAATCAAAATGAAAAGCGCTAAGACGTTTTTGCAGGAGGGCGACAAGGTCAAGATCACCTTGCGCTTCCGCGGCCGAGAGATGGCGCATCAGGACATTGCCCAGAAGGTATTGCGGCGCGTTCGCGCTGAGCTGGACGAATTCGGCAAAGTGGAATCGGAGCCCAGCTTCGAGGGCCGGCAAATGATCATGATCATGGCGGCCAAGTAGGGTTGCTACGTTCGTTCGGTCTCAACAGGAGGTGCAATGTCATCCGCTCAAGCGATTGTTCTCGGTGCGGTGCTGATCGCCGCCAGCATTCTTTTTGTTTCGACCATACACCCGGCCGAGGCCCAGCGCGTGGGACCCTTTCAGCTGATGCATCACAGCAATAATCTCGCGAATGCCGGAGTGTTCCGTCTCGATACGTCGACAGGTGAAGTCAGTTATTGCTTTATTTCGGGCGAAGGCACTCTGAGCTGCACCAAAGAACGATAGTTTGCTGACCAAATATCTTTCTCTGCCTAGGCACAGGGAGACGTCCTTATGAGCGCGGGGCTGGCGTATCTGTCTTCGACCGGTTAGCCAAACCCTTGTGCCGGTGATCAGTCGAGACCGCCGACTGGACACCGCACCATTCGGCAACAAATCGACGAGGGGGGCGCGGGCGCCCCCCAGTCCTTAGTGTCCTTAGCCTATTTCTTCTTCCCGAATGTGATCGCAACGTAACGCAGGTCGTCCTTGCGATTAATCAGAAGCAACAGCGGCCGGTTTTCCTTCTTGGCCTGCTTGACCTGCTCAATGAGGTCTTTTGGCGCCTTGATGTCCTGCTGCCCGGCTTCACTGATGACATCGCCCGGCTGGATGCCCTGATCTGCGGCAAGCCCATCCGGTGCGACCGCGGTGACCACGACTCCGTTGAGATCTTTTTTGATCTCATAATGCAGGCGCAGCGGGTCCGTGAGGCTCACGGCGCTAAGCCCGAGATCCTCTACTTTTTCCGCATTGCTGACGGGTTTGTCTTCGCCGGACTGGTCGGCCTTGTCTTCGGCTTCTTCCTTAGCCTGAAGTTCGCCGATCTTCACCTTGAGGTTGACGTTCTGGCCCTTACGGAACACCGTGATATCGACCGGCTTGTCAACATCGGTCTCGGCGACCATCAGTGGCAGGCGGCGCATTTCCGGTACTTCCTTACCGTCGAACATCGTAATGACGTCCCCGGCCTGCACACCGGCTTTAGCTGCCGGGCCGTCGGCCGTCACGCTGGATACGAGTGCGCCTTTAGGTGCCGGCATGCCGAGGCTGTCAGCGATATCCTTCGTCACCATCTGGATGCGAACTCCGAGCCAGCCGCGGCGAATATGGCCGTGCTCGCGGAGCTGATCGATAATATTTTTCGCAAGCGACGATGGTATGGCGAAGCCAATGCCGATCGAGCCGCCGGAGGGGGAGAAAATGGCCGTGTTTACGCCGACGACTTCGCCGTCCATGTTAAACATAGGTCCGCCGGAATTGCCGCGATTGATCGGGGCGTCGGTCTGCAGATACTCGTCATATGGCCCCGAATTAATGTCACGTGCTCGCGCCGAGATGATCCCCGCCGTGACCGTGCCGCCGAGACCGTACGGATCGCCAATGGCGACAATCCAGTCGCCGACGCGTGCCTTGTCGCTATCACCCCAGGGAACTGCGGGCAGGGGCTTTTTCGTCACGACCTTCAGCAGCGCCAAATCGGTTTTCTTGTCGCGGCCAACAACCGTCGCGGTTAGATTTGTGTCGTCTTGAAGAATGACCGTGATTTCGTCGGCATCCTGCACGACGTGATTATTGGTGACGATATAGCCGCTCGGATCAATGATAAAGCCCGAACCGAGGGCTGTCGCCTTGCGCTTATGGGACGGAGCCCCGCCGCCGCCGTTTTGCTTATCCATGAAATCGTGGAAAAACTTTTCAAAAGGCGAGCCTTGCATTTCGGGTGGGATGTCCATCATGTCCTCGCCGCCGGCACCACCTTTGATCGTTTGGCTGGTCGATATGTTAACCACGGCCGGTAGCAGCTTTTCCGCCAGATCCGCGAAACCCGCCGGACCGCTATGAGCGAAGGCCGGCGAGGCAACCGGCGTTAGCACCAGGACCACGAGGGCGAGAAACAGTTTCGGCAGCAAAGAGGCGACCTTTTTCATGGCTTTAATCCTTCAAGGAACGGGAAACAACGGGTGTGGAGGAAGAGCTAGGCACGGGGGGAGATTTTTCAAGCCTATTCTGGCTATTTTATGACACGATCGCCGGCGAATCTCAACGAATGGTTGGTGGCTGCTGGCGATGATTTTTCTGGATTTTCACCCGCAGATACTATAGAAAATCGTTCCAGCCTGAAATCAGAGCCTTTTCCCCGCCGCCTTGTTCGTGGCGGGTCTGTGCTGTTGAGGAAAGTACCAAACGTGATCGACTTAGCACCTGTTTTAAAAGTCATGCCGCTTTTCACGGTGGCGCTGATTGCTCCCGGACCGGATTTTATGCTCATCAGTACGCTCGCTCTCGCGCGCGGCCGGCTGGCTGGTGTTGCCGGCGCCGCCGGCATAGCCCTTGGCAATCTCGTCTATATGGTTTTGTGTCTCTTCGGGCTCGGGATCGTTTTTGCCACGATGCATTGGCTTGTGACTTTGATCCGAATCTGTGGTGGTCTCTATCTTGTCTATTTGGGCCTCCAGTTATGGCGCGCGAGCTTTGCAGCCGCCTCGCAGGCGCAGATGCTCCCGGGGCGGGTCAAAAACCGGAATCCGTTTGTGCTCGGGTTCCTGACCAATTTAACCAACCCGAAAGCCATGGCTTTTTTTACGAGCGTTTTTGCGCTCGCCCTCTCCTCCAGCACCGATCGCGGCACCGAGTTGGCGATCGTGGGTGCCATGGTTTCGATAGCTTTTTGCTGGTTTAGCCTCGTCGCTGTGGGACTGTCGGTCCCCGCTATGCGGCAAGTCTATATGCGTTTAAGCCGGTGGATCGACCGGGTGTCTGGAACAGTTCTGGCGTTGTTCGGTTTGAGACTTATGTTTTCGGCAAAGAACTAGGAGGTTGAGATGCAGTCGGTATTACTGGTTGTTCAGTTTTTAATCGCGGTGGCATTAATCGGCGTCATTCTCGTTCAGCGCACGGCGCAGGACGGCGGCGGGCTTATGGGCGGCGGCAACACCATGGGCGGATTGTTCACGGCCCGCGGTTCAGCGAATTTGCTCACGCGTACGACCTCGGTCCTGGCTCTGGCCTTTATCGTTAACAGCCTTATCCTCGGATACATCGCCGGAAGCCAGCATCAGGGGCGTAGCGCCATCGATCAAATTGCGCCCATAGCTCCTGTTTCCGGGACAGCGCCCAACGAAGCTGGCGGGACACCTTCACCCGCGGTGCCTGTTGATGCGGCTCCGAGCCCACCCTTGGCTCCGTCGTCGAGCGCCTCCCCCGTGACACCTTCGGCAGTAACCTCGCCCACACCGCCTAAAGCACCCGCTGTTCCGTTGGCGAAATAATGAGGACGATCGGCGAGTCGTAGATCAGGAGACGGAGTACTTATGGCTACGCGCTTCATCTTTATAACCGGCGGCGTGGTGTCGTCTCTCGGCAAAGGCATCGGCTCCTCCGCCCTGGGTGCCCTTCTTCAGGCCCGGGGCTATAAGGTCCGCCTGCGAAAGCTGGATCCGTATCTCAACGTCGACCCGGGCACGATGAGCCCGACGCAGCACGGCGAGGTCTACGTCACCGATGACGGCGCCGAAACAGATCTCGACCTCGGTCATTACGAACGTTTTACAGGGGTCGCGTCGCGCCAGAGCGATAACGTCACCAGCGGTAAGATCTATTCCAGTGTCATTGCCAGAGAGCGGCGCGGGGATTATCTCGGGGCCACCGTTCAGGTCATCCCGCATGTCACAGATGCAATTAAGGATTTCGTTCGCGCCGACCTTGTGGACGAGGATTTCTGTATCTGCGAAATCGGCGGGACCGTGGGCGACATCGAAAGCTTGCCTTTCCTCGAAGCCATTCGCCAGCTGGGCAACGAATTGGGTGATGAGCGCACGCTTTTTATCCACGTCACGCTACTGCCCTACATCAAGTCCGCCGGCGAGCTCAAAACCAAGCCAACCCAGCACTCGGTCAAGGAACTCCTGAGCGTCGGCATTCAACCAAAGATTTTGCTGTGCCGCGCCGAGCGGGCGCTGCCCGAGGGCGAGCGCAAGAAAATAGCCTTATTCTGCAACGTGCGGCCAGAATGCGTGATCGAGGCGCTCGATGTTGACACGATATATAACGTTCCAGTGAACTACCACGAGCAGGGCTTCGACGAACAGGTCCTACGGTACTTTAACCTCCCGGCGGAAAGAAAGCCCGACCTCAACCGGTGGCGCGATATCGTCGCACGAATCCGTGAGCCTGAAAGCGAGGTCACGATCGCGGTGATCGGCAAATACACGAGCCTGCTTGACAGCTACAAGTCGCTCAACGAGGCGCTGGCGCACGGCGGAATCGCCAATAATGTAAAAGTTAACCTGCAGTGGATCGACTCGCAGATTTTCGAGAGCGAAAACCCGCTTAATTATCTCGAGAACGTCAACGGCATTCTCGTCCCCGGTGGCTTCGGCGAACGCGGGACAGAAGGCAAGATCCGCGCGGCTCAATTCGCCCGCGAAAAGAAAGTGCCTTATTTCGGCATTTGTTTTGGCATGCAAATGGCCGTCATTGAGGCGGCGCGCAATCTGGGCGGCGTGCCTGAGGCAACCTCAAGCGAGTTCGGTGCCAGTCACCATGCTGTCGTTGGCCTGATGACGGAATGGATGAAGGGCAATCAGCTTGAGACACGCAGCGCCAAGGGCGATATGGGCGGCACGATGCGCCTTGGGGCCTATGTTTGCGATCTCCTGAAGGGCAGCAAGATGCACGAAATATACGGCTCGACGCAAATCACCGAACGGCATCGCCACCGGTATGAGGTTAACATCAATTATCGTCCGCAGTTGGAGAAGGCCGGGTTGGTTTTCAGCGGCATGTCCCCCGACGGCCAGCTTCCCGAAATCGTCGAACGCAGGGATCATCCCTGGTTTGTGGGCGTCCAGTTCCATCCCGAGTTGAAATCTAAGCCGCTTGATCCCCATCCGCTGTTCCAGTCCTTCATTAAAGCGGCCCTCGGTCAGGAGCGTCTCGTTTAAGCCGAGGCCCTCTCTCTGGTGGCAATGAGGATCAAGCTTTCCATTCGCTGAACTTGCGCTCTATGCGCGTGTCCGGGACGAGCCATATGAGGCCAACGAGGCTGTATAATCCAATCGAAATCCACGGGTTAACCACGGCGAGCGGAATAGCGATCGCATAAAGAGCGATGGACACATTCCCTTTTCGGTTTTTGCCAATGGCCGCTGCTAGCGCCGAGTTTTCGCCCTGGTCGGCCACAATCATTCTCTGTGTCAGATCAAAAGCAATCGCCGACATGAGGAATAGGACGCCATAGATCGCCACCGGCAAAGGCTTGAAGCCGGTTGCGCCGATCCAGTCCGTGGCGAACGGCACGAGCGACAGCCAGAACAGCATGTGCAAATTGGCCCACAGGATTTTGCCGTTCACGCGAGCGACAACATGGAACATGTGGTGGTGATTGTTCCAATAAATGCCGATGAAGATAAAGCTGACCGCATAGGTCAGGAGCGTCGGGGCAACCGTCAGTAGCGCTCGCCAGTCGTCACCATGCGGAACTTTCAGCTCGAGCACCATGATCGTTATGATGATAGCGAGTACCCCGTCGCTGAACGCCTCAAGACGGTTCTTGGTCATTCACCCTCCGTCATATGCCCCATTTTCGTCTGCTTGGTGCTCACATAATGTTCATTGTGCGGGTTGGTCGCCGCCCATAATGCGATTTTCCGGCTGACCAGGATGCCGGCTTGCTTCAGGGCTTCGATTTTGAGGCGGTTGTTGGTGAGCAACTGCACGCGTTTAAGGCCGTAATGCCGAAGGATAGCAATCGCGGCGCCGTAATGCCGTTGATCAGGCTCGAAGCCCAGCGTCACATTCGCTTCGACGGTATCCTGGCCCTGGTCCTGCAGCGCGTACGCCTTGATTTTATTGACAAGCCCTATGCCCCGGCCCTCATGGCCCCGCAAATAAATAAAGAGCCCCTGGCCGGCCTCACTGATTTTCTCGAGACCAAGTTCGAGCTGATCACGGCAGTCGCACCGCAAAGAACCGAAGATGTCCCCCGTTGCGCATTCGGAGTGGATGCGCACGAGGCAGTCGTCGGCCGGCGTCCCGACCGAGAGGGCTAGGTATTCCGTCTCGTCGGAGTCGGTGAAGACCTGAAGACAAAAATTGCCGAACCGCGTCGGCAGAGTGGATGTGGCTCGAATTCTTATATTCATGGCGGATTCTCTATAGCCTGCCATGATGTCAAGCGCCAGACCGGGCTTGAGAGCGGGCTCCGGGAGTTGTGCAACCGGCCCGAATCCACTATCAAACGAGAGACCCTGGGCATATAGAGTGGCAAGTGATCGCAGTCTTTATGGAAGGCTGCCATAGGTCGCAGCGCTCAGGGACGGGAATGACGCTTCAATGACTCTTCTGACCACGACCGAACAGCTTGCCAATTTCTGCACGGCGCAGGCCGGGGCCGATTTTGTGACCGTCGATACAGAATTCATGCGCGAACGCACCTATTGGCCGAAGCTATGTTTGGTCCAATTAGGGGGACCAAAGGATGTCGTTGCCGTCGATCCCCTGTCCAAGGAGATGGACCTTCAGCCGCTTTTCGGCCTGCTGGCTGACCCCACCGTCATAAAAGTGTTTCA
>JALYJG010000055.1 GCA_030775365.1 Pseudomonadota bacterium | reverse complement strand
CGTCTGGGAGGGGGCCATCGCGGGGGCGGGGCCAGCCGATGAGGCGGCCGGGGGGGCGGCGGACGGCACGCCCGGAACAGGAGTGCCGGCCAGAGGCGCTGGGGCTTCAGCCGCGGCGGCCGAGGCAATCAGCGAGCTTTGCGCTTTAATACTTGGTGCGGGGGCGACGAGCGCCGGGGGCTGGGGGCTTTGCTGCGGGGCGGCCGATGCGAGAAAGGCAGGTGTGGCGAGCGCGGGTATCGCCGCCGTGATGAGCCATAAGTGTTTGAACCTAGCTGCGATTCTCATAGATGACTCCCTCGACCGTCCATGTCCCACCGACTGTTGAGGCGGGCGTGTAGCTAAGCGAGTTGATTACCGTTCCTTGAAGATCTCCAAAGAACAAAGACAAGCTTGCAGGCAATTCTTGCACTGTAAGGGTAAACGAACGCTTAACCCATGGCGGGGGGGGAGGTGCCCAAGTCCCTTTAAAATCAGGGGGTGGGGGCGGCGGGGGGTCGTCGGGAATGCGGTTTATCATGCCAGGCCAGTTTTGGGCCAGGTAACGGGCTGTAACGACCTTGGGATCGACCAGATCCTGGTGCCCCCGTGGCGAGAGGGCCGGCAACGGGACACTCATCGAGGCGGTGGAGCCGTTCTCATTAACGGCGGCTTTCGCAGGCATCGGGGCATAGCCCGATTGCCGGGACCAGGTCAGCGTAACATTGGTGCCATCGCACCGAAGCTGGCTAAGCTTCCAGCCCTGCAAACCAGCTGAAACATTCTGTAATGATGCGCGGCACGCCTCGATAACCTCCATAGGCAGCGGGTGCTTTTCCCATTTCCGTTCGGGGGGCGGGTAATCGACCTGCGTCTGGAACTGCGACGGCAAGAGTTTTTGTGCGGCGAGCTGAGCCTTCGCCAGCGCATCAGCCCGAGCACGCTCTTCGGCTTCCTCCTGCGCCTGCAAATACCAGCCGCCGCCCAGCGCCCCCAGTAAGAGCACGCCCAGCACGCCGCCGATAACGAGGGTGCGTTTCGGTATGCGAACGCTTTGCAGCTTGATGTCGCGGCGCTCATCGAGCAGCAGGCTGAGCGGCATCGAATCGCCGCCCGGAATAGCCCAGGCCTCGGGCGCAAAAATTCTTTGCAGCCCACCGAATCCTACCTCTTGCAGCAACCGGTCGCGCGCATCGCCTTCGTTGACATAAAACTGGTCGCCGTCGGGAACGATGAGATCATCACGCACGACGGTGATGACTGTCCCCTCCCGCAGCCGAAAAGCTCCGACCCACGAGCCGCCCTGTTGATTGGCAAGACAAGCCGCAAAGACGGGCATGCCTGTCTTATGGCCGGCGCTGGCCTGACCGAGGCCGAATTGAGGCACGCGGGCAGTCTTGCCGCCGCCGCGAATGGCGTAAAAATCCGCTTGCTGACCCGGCTGCGATGCCGCTTCCTTGGCGGTCTGGGCAACGCGGCCACTTGGACTGTTTTCCCAGTAAAGACCAACGGCATAGGGGCGTCGGCCAACGGTAACGACGCCAGCGCCCATTACTCCTGCTCCGAATGCGCCACGTCAAGAACCTGCGGCGTGACAGCGAAGAAGATCATCGTGTGCGTCCGGTTGCTCGAAATGCCGCCGCCAAGCAGGAAGTTGTCGGGACTGCCGACGCCTTGCTTGTTCTGCGCAAGGTTTTGCTCCTCAACCCCGCCGATGATCAACATCGAGCCGCTCTTCAGCACGGATTGCTGAACGAAGATACGTTGAACCGTGTCGGGCGACTGGATCGTCGTGCTACCGGCTGTACTGCAGCTGCCGGACCCGGAGGTGATGTCGCCGCACTGGCTGTTGAACACTTTGATGCTCAAAAGATCGATATCGCTGAGCGAGTACTCAAGCAGGATACGGCCATCGTCGAGAAGACGAGGCGTCAACTGCACCGAGAAGCCTTCAGGAATGGTCGCCGGCGTCAGCGATGTCGTCGGCGTGCCTGAGGTGCCGGCGACGGTCGTCTGCGAGGAGGCCACATAGCTGATCTGTTCACCGACGCGGCGCGATACCGGGCGGTTGTTGAGCGTCACGAGCGGGAATTTCGCGACCTTGGTCGTATTGCCAACCCCCGATAGCGCCTTAAACACATCCGTGATCTGCCCGCTGCCCTTGGGATTGAGGATAGCGACACTGAGCGAGCCACCCCCTGTGAAGCCGCTGACGGCGCCCGGTGCGCCGGCGCCGGCGATATTGCCGGCGAAATCGGTCAGGCGCTTGAGGGCCGTGTTGAAGGCGACATTGAAATCGAGGCCTTCTTCGAGGGTTACGACGTAGATCTCGACATTGATGGCGATCTGCCGCGACAGCCGCTGGTTTTCCTGCGACAGATATTGCGCAATGCTGCGCATATTGTCCGAAGTCGTGGTCACGGTCACGGTGCCCAGCGATGGTGAGACGACGACAGTACCGTTACCGGCAACCATGGATGTCAGGCTTTGACCGAGCTCGTCCCAATACTTCATATCGATGTTGGTTTTCGAGTTTTGCGTGATGGTATTTTGCTGGCTGGCTCCGCCCGCCGCGCCGCCCCCGCCGCCAGAAGAGGTTTCATCCTGCATGCCTTCTTCAATTTTCTGGGTCCCCGGCAGGGCCTCCACGACAAAAACGCGTGTTTCGAAACGCGATAGCTCGATCGTTGCGCCGTTATAACGCCAGTTCACGCCGAAGTAACCGGCCACACGCTCGAGAAGGCCAGAGAGCGGTCCTTCATAAGCCAAAGGCATCGACGGCGCAGCCTGCTGGACGCTAGCAGGACCAGCGCCGAGTTGAGAAACCCGCACCGAGACGCCCGTCTGCATCGTGATCGCGTTGGCGATGTCATTGAGGGTCATTGGATCCGAAGACACGAGCGTGATGCCGCGTGTCGTCTCAAAACGAGTGGGCAACGGCAGACCGCGCTGCATACGCAAAGCCGTATTGCCGGCCCAAACCTTATCGGTCACGACGAGGGGATTGTAATGCTTCGGCGGCACCGCCGTCATGAAAGAGTCTAAAGACTGTCGCGCTTCTTGCGCATTATGGTTGATGGCATCGGCTGTGGGCCGATCCTGGCATCCTGAGAAAGCGAAAACACAGCCCAGGAGAAAAGTAGCGGAGACTGCGCGCAGGCCGGATGCTTTGCGCTCGCGACCGCCCATCTTTCTGACCATCCTTGGACTCCTGTTTAGTCGGTGGTATTGCCGCGCGTCGTGACTACGAGAACCATTTGACCCGCCTTGGGATTGGAATGAAGTTCGGCGATAGGCTGCGGGTGCGCGGTTTCAAAGCCCGTCAGCAGATTGCGGACGGCATCTTCGAAGGTTCCTGTGAAGTGGGTAGATGCTTGGAGGGGATAATCATATTCGGCCATCCAGTCGAACTCGATATTTGCTCGCTTCGACCACGTCTGGAGGACCTTGCGCAAACTGTCGCCCGGCTGGGCGTCCCAGGATTGCTCAGGAGGTGGGAGATCGCCGATGGCTGTTTCGGCGGCGGCAGTCGTTGCCAGCGTTGGGGCCGGCGGAAGGCTGGGCATGGGAGCCCGTTCCGTCGGAGAATCTGAAAAATGAATGGGCGTGGCGAGCTTGGGCTTCGGCGCCAGTGGAACTTTTCCGCCCGGGGCCGATACGAGATCGCGGCCAGCCGGATAACCGATTTCGACCATCTGGCCCTGCTCATGAACGATGAGACCGGCCGGAGCCAGCGCATCATTCAACGTATCCCGCCACGGCTTGCCGCCATGGAACGAAACCATTACGCCGAGATCGACATCCTGGTCGACCGAAAAACCGTAACCTGGCGGCAGGATTTGGCGCAGAGCCACGGCCAGAGGCACATGGTTGGCGAACCCGTGCACGACATCGGTGCTCGCGGCAGGTGCCGGAGACGGCGCATAAGGGGGCGCTGCCGCTATCGCCAATTCGGGTTGCGGCAAGGATTCTGCGTCTGGCGCAGCCATCGATACAGTCGCGGGTGTCGTCGCCGCGGACGCCGCTGTCGGTGTTGGGGCCGCGGGGAGAGCGGGCGTAATAATGGGCATCTGGTCCGCCGGGGGATTCTGCAGTGGCAGAAGGACTGGCGGTGAAGACGAAACGATTGCAGGCGCTGCAGCTTGCGCCGGCGGCACTGTCACGGCCGAGGGGAGCTGTACCGAGGCGGATGCGGACGGCAAGGAACCTGCCGATGATAGGGATGATGACGGCGTGGCGCCCGACAACCGTGAAGGCATGACCGGCTTTTCGAGAACGGGCTTTTGCTGAGCGGATTTTTCAAGAGCAGGCCTGTCGAGCGCAGGCCTCTCGAGCGCGGGCTCAGGGTTCAGGGGATAAATCGTCGGCCCAGCAGCTCCCTCGGTGTCGGAAACCAGCGCAGGCGCAAGAGGTTCGACAGGCGGCGAGGTATTGCGGCTCTGCGAATCGATATGACCTTGAATGATAACAGGCGCCGGCATATCCGGGCTCGCTACAGACTTGCTCTTGCCTTCGATGATGACGGGCGGCGGGCCCGCCGTCAGCGGCATGTCCCTGGCTTCGAGCGGCATGACCGTCTCAACAGCCGGCGGCATCGGCGAGACGGCCGGCATAACAACAGGCGCAGGCCCAGGCGCCGGTGGAGCGGTTGCCGTTATAGTTGCCGCGGTCGTCGCGGATGCATTCGCAGGAGTTAAACTTTCATCAGGCAATCCGGCATCCGGGACGGAGACGCTCGGAATATTGGCGCTCGGTATAGAGGTGGCCGGCATAGAGGCGGCCGGCATAGAGGCACTCGAAGCCACGGGCGCTGAGACGACGGCGTCGGGGATCGCGGTATCGGCGATCGCGGCATCGGGCATTGCCACAAGCACAGGGGGCGCAATAGCGGGAGCAGCTGCGGCGACGGGCGCCGGCGCTGCGGGCGTCGAGCTCCCGTCGATCACGACGGGCGACAAGGGTTGGGGCGTTCCGGTCGCCTGCGGCGCCGCATCGAACACAGGCATCTGGGGTGCAGCGGAAGGGGCGGCTGGAGGAGGCGCAGGCGAAGCTTGCGGCGCAGAGGCAGATGGCGAAACCCACTGAAAGCCGGCTTGTGCCGGTGACGCGCTCAAACCGCAGCCCAGAGCCAAAAACACGAGTCCAAAATTTTTCAGTAAAAACCGATTCGACATGTTTCTTGCCCTTTATTCAGAAGATTCGCCGAGTCTAATCGAGAACGTTCAGGCGAACAATACACTGTATGTTTCACCCCTGCCCGCCCCCCGACCGTTGTCGCAGAGCGGTGGTATTTTTGCAACAAATACCGTCGCGAAGCCTTAGCCGTAATCAATCCAGTGCCGGATCGCACGTCGGCTGTTGGAGGGCCGCCTTTGGCCGAAAATCCAGCTGCGAATTCCGCGCAACGAGGCCTCGAAAGTGAGCCCGCGCTGCTCCAGCAACCAGAAGACAATCATGGTTAAGATGGCCAGAATGAAGGTCCATAGCCGGGCATGGATCAGAAAAAGAAAAAGCGCCGCGAAGGAACGGGCATCAAGGATATAAAAACGAGCGGGCTTTTGCGTATTGCGCCAATGAATGTCCATGAATCTTAGACCTCGTCCAGGGGATCAATAAAATCGTCTTCGACCACATCCATGTCGATGACCTTCTCGGCCGGGGCGCCGCCGAGTCCGCGGGCCAGGAACAGGTAGGTGCTTTTTTCAATCAACCCAGCCTTAAAGGCCTTGGTGGCCGTCTCTTCCATGGTTTGACCGTGTTTGCGCAACAGACGCTGGGCTTCCATCGTCCAGCGCTCAAGCGGCATGTCCAAAAGCGTTTCGCGCACATTGTCGTCAAAGACCATATATTCGCGAAGCCCTATGCGCCCGCCGCCTACTTTCGGCATCAGCGTTTGCGTGACGACCATGCGCAACGTTTCCATCATCGCGAAGGCGCGCTCCGTTCGCTCGCTCGGCTCGAACACGCTCACCATGCGTCGAATAGTGGCCGCGACGCCGGTCGTGTGAACCGTCGAATACACAAGATGGCCTGTTTGCCCCGCTTCGATAGCGGCTGTCACGGTTTCGCGATCGCGCGCCTCACCCACGAGGATGATATTCGGCTTGCGGCGCAGCGCGTTGCGGACGCCGGCAGCAAAGCTTGGCAAATGGCGCGGGATTTCGGTCTGGGCAATAACCGAATGCGGACCTATGACGCCATCGTAAACATACTCGATCGGCGCCTCATAGGTGAGCATTTTGCCGCACCCTTCCTCCCGTTCGATCAACATACGGCTACCGGCAGCTAACAATGTCGATTTACCGGAACCTGTCGGTCCCGTGATCAGAACAAGACCCTGGCGCGGCGCCCAGTTTTCGACGATGCCCTGCTCGATGGACAGATCCGCCATTGTCGGCGGCAAGCCCGGCAAGCTACGCAATGTTATCTGGGCTGAATCGCGACCCCGACTCTGGATCGCCGTAATGTTGACACGAAAACGGAAGCGCGTAGCGCGGTCGGGGCGCACTTCGTAGGAAAGGTCGAGGTCATGCCCGCCGGCGAGCTTCGGCAAAGCGTCAGGCCCATAGATCCTTGTCAGGATGTTGACCATATCGGCCGAATCGAGGGCACGTCTTGTGATTGGAAACAAAGAACCATCGACTTCGATCATGACAGGACGATCGGTCTGGATCGTGATATCGCTGGCCCCGCGTTTGGCGCACCACATTAGAATGGCGTCAAGATGCTCACCCAGAATACGCAAGGGCTCGTCAGGGACTGTGCCAATTCTGTCGGCAAGTTCCTGGATCTTGGAAATTACCTTGGGGCCGGCGTCCATGTGTCGCTCCGCGGAATGAGCGCCGAAGGGCCCGTGATGGTCAGAGCCCGATCGCCGACGCGCATTTCGCTGCCGCCGCCCGTAACCCCGCGCTCGTTCGCCAAAGCATAAGGCGGCGAAATCATGCCCTGCGCCAGCAATTCGCGATACCGAACCATGCCGATGAAATCGCTTGTCATGCGATAGATATCGCTTTCAAAGGTTTCTTCGGCCTGGGTAACCCCGGCATCCCAGCCTTGCTTAATGAGCGCGCGCCACGCCGCCCGCTCGTCATCATCCTTCGGCAACAAAAGTCCGGGCGGCGATTCGACCTTGCCCCAGTCGCGCTCGAGATAAAGATGCCAGTCCCGCGAAGCGGTCACGATACGGGCCCCTCTATTGATGCGATATATGCGGTCGGACACGGCGGCCGCCTGGCCACCGGTTTTCACCAAGACCGCACGCTGCGCTTCGCTGACCACTGGCGGCTCGATCAGCAAGCCTGACGGGGCCGCGATCAAAAGGCGCGAGAAATTGAACGCCTTCGAAAGGCTGGTGTCATATTCGGCTAGGCGCCGTTGTATTTGAAAGGTTCGAAACGCGAGACCCCCGCGGGCCCCATAGGAAAGAGCGGCATCCTTTAAAGCGTCCGTCCTGATATGCAGGCCGAGATCAGCCGTATTATCCGTGCTGCCGCCATTGCTTTGTTCCTGCAAATCCGAAAGAACGGGTGGGGGCGGCGACATATCCGTGGGATCATTGACCGTCGGCGCAACCGAAAGATGGCTTGCGTACCAGGGCTGTTTCAAGCCGAAATTCGAGCTGCTCGTATCCGTAGCCTGCGTGAGAGCTTCGTTCGTCGTCGTCGAAACGGCACCTGAGAATATATTGGACATCGTTGACCCCATGGGGGTCTGGGCCTCGGCCCCGCCACCAAGGATGGACAAGCCAAGAGCGAGACAGCCAGCCAGGCTGAGGCGCGCTAAATTACTTGATTTCGCTGGCATGGTGCGACTCAGGAAGATCAGCAGGAGCGTAACGCAATTCGATCACGCCGGCAGCGCCGTCGATGGCGATATCGGCGCGGTGCCCGGCTTGCAAACCGATGTCGCGCAGAATGTGAAGGATAGGTCTCTGATAGGCGTCGACATTGACGATGACGGGCACAGGGGGCTGGTTGCCTTTTACATGGAAGCGGTACCCGGCCCGCTCGGCCAGCGCGCGCGTCACGAGGGCCGCATCACCCGACCAGCGCAACGACACTGGCTGCATGAGGCTTGCGGGAGCGTTTGTGTAATCTTCGATCGGGGGCGTCACCGGGCTACGCGCCTGCTCGATCGCAGCAATGCTGTCGAGGGCCTGCGCGGCTTTGTCCGCCGCTTGTGCAAGTTTAACAGTGACAATATCTGGATCGGTGGCTACGGGCGTCACGGAAGACGAGAAGGTCGCCATCGTATTCTCACAGCCGGGAAGAAATGTCAGACCGGCGAACGTCAAAAAAAGGAGTGAGCGGGGTTTCATTGTCACCTGCAAAGATTGATTCGAGCTAAACCATGCACCACGCATATTAACAACATATCAAAATCATTCAATGGGACATAACGGCTTTTCAGCCATTAATCAGTGTTTCATGAAGTGCAGAGCGAAGCCGGTCATCGCCGCCGCAGGCAGGCAGACCAGCGCGCCCGTAAACAAGCTGCCGCTGAGGGCCAGATAAATTGCCATGACAAACAGGGCACCGGCAGCTACCCCATAGATGATGGAAGCGTTGGGAAGGGTTGCAGGGCCGTTATCGGTAGGGTTAACGGGCAATAAAGGCTGCCCTTTCTGGACAGCCGGTAGGTTCCTGCTGTTCGAGGCAGTCGGGCCGGGAAGCTTAATTTTTTGCAGCCAGTTCGCCATAATTTATGGTCCGACATCGGCCTGGAGACTGGCCGCATCTTTTGGCTCGCCCGCCAGGATCTTAACCTTACCGTCCTTGCCTTGATAAACAAGATAAGGCGTCGTGTTAATGCTCCATTTATCGGTCAGCACGTGGTTCGCCCGGACACCATCGACCCATTTTGCGTCAGGAGTGCCTGTCAGCTGCGTTTTGTCGCCGGCCACGTATTTGTCCCAGACATTCAAGGGATCGGCGCTGTGCAGGAGCTGCGCCGCTGCGCGCTCATCTTCATCATTCCGACCGATCGGCACGAGATGGATGCGCAAGGTGTTCTTGAATACGGCATCGCGCAGCATTTTCCAGGTCGCCTGGCAATGCGGACAATTGGGGTCCATGACCATATAAATCACGGCGGCTTTGGCATCGCCCACATCTATGCCAGAGGCCGAGCGCAGATCCTCCAGCAACCTTTCGCCGGCCGGCAACAGGCTGTTGATCAGAGAGGTTCCCGAAAGCGAGGTCCCACCAGCTGTCCCCGAAGGCAGCGTCTGGCTCGGCAGCCGCATACTTGGCGCCGGGCCCGCACTGCTTAGCCCCGGCTCACCACCGACCGATCGTTTCAGAGCCTCAGTCATTTGTGGACCCAGTTCCGGATTGGCTGCCGTGGCTGCCTGAATCTGGTCATGCGTTATGTCGTAGCCTTCCGATACAAACAGGACGCCCACGATGAAGCCCTGCTTGTCCGCCGTAACATACGCTACCTGCATTTGTCCGTCCTTCAAAAGAAGCCAGCCATCGAGACCTGAACGGTTCCCGAGATAATAAACTTTGCCGCCCTGATTGATGAGATCGGAAAGAATTGGGCTTGAGTGAGGATCGGGGGCGGCCGCCGTCGTTGTCGCCGTCGGCGTCGTCGCCGTCTGAGCCAAAACAGGGGAAACCGCAAGAAACGCAAGCATTGCCGGCAGCACAGCAGCCTGGGC
>JALYJG010000054.1 GCA_030775365.1 Pseudomonadota bacterium | reverse complement strand
GACAACACGTTGTCGAACAGAAAGCAGGCGGGCTCAAAAGTCGCTGTGCGAAGCCCGTTTGGTGCTATAGATTCGGTCATGCTATTAAGTATGATGCGGAGCGCCAAACCAAAATTATTACAGCTGAAATAATTTTTCGGGCAACGCCTGCAGCGAGCTTCCGCTAACTCATTGATAAAAGTGGTGGGCACTACAGGGATTGAACCTGTGACCCCTACCATGTCAAGGTAGTGCTCTACCGCTGAGCTACGCGCCCCGAAAATGATTACTGCGGGGCTTCGTGAGGTCGAGCGAAGCCTGGCTAGCATGATCGGAGTAAGCCGTGTACCATTACCGGACGGCTGAATCAATCCCGGAAAGTGTGCGCGGATGGCAGAAATGAATAGGTTTTTGGGGGTTATCGCGCTTTGTCTGGTTTCCGGCCTTACGGGCTGTAGCACAGACGACTTGTCGTCACCTGACCCGCTATGGGAGGCGACCGTATTACGAGCAGGGCCGGAAGCGGCAGCGTGCATTCCGGCCGGCACAGCCACCGACTGTGCAGGTGTCTCCGGACGCGCATCTCATTATCTGTCCCGTTTCCTCCCCCAACCGCCGGCTTTCCTGGTCCAAAACCTGGAAGGAATAGGGATGCATTGCGAACACCGCAAGCGCGCATGGATTTGTGCCTATTCCCATGGCGGACCGCTCCCCGACTGCACGGGTTCTGTTCGGGTCTCGGTCTCGGCAATTTTTCCGGCAGGAGTTCCCATCGTGGCCGACATGCAAGCGGAGGCCGTGGCAACACCAACCACCGATTATGTGCCCGGCGGCAGCTGTTATGCGGTAGAATGAGAACCCACTAGACACTCTTTGGACTCATGGATGCTTAGCTTTCTGACACTTTTCGTCCCGTTTCTGGCTGGCCTCGTCTTCGGCGCCGGATTCATGTGGCTCGCTAACAAGAGCCGCAGCCAAAGTGAAGCGCAATGGGCGGATCGCTTCAAAGCTCTTGCCGCCGATACGCTCAGTCAGAACAATCAGGTATTTCTCCACCTCGCCGAAAGCCGCCTGAAACAGAGCGAACAAATGGCTGCGGCCACCCTCGACAAAAAAACAGTGGCGATCGACGAGTTGATCAAACCTGTCAAAGAGTCGTTACAAAAAATGGACGCGCAGCTGCAAGCTCTCGAGGTCAAACGCGAGGGCGCCTACAGCCAACTCGTGGAAATGGTGCGGCTCTCCCAGGACGCGCAGCAGCAGTTGCGCGGGGAAACGAGCCAGCTGCTTCAAGCGCTCCGCACGCCTACCACGCGTGGCCGTTGGGGCGAAATTCAATTGCGTCGCATTCTTGAGATCACGGGCATGTCGGCGCATACGGGCGATTTCAGCGTACAGCAAAGTCATGCGACGGCCGACGGGGTATTGCGTCCAGACATGATCGTTCATCTGCCCGGCGAGCGTTGCATCATCATCGATAGCAAAGTCCCTCTGGCTTCATATCTCGATGCCACTCAAAGCACGGATGAGCCCGCTCGGCAGGCGGCTCTGCGTCAGCACGCGCAGCATGTTCGCTCCCACGTCAAGCAATTGGGCGCAAAAGCGTATTGGGAGCAAGTGAAGGGCACGCCTGAATTCGTTGTCCTCTTCCTGCCGGGAGACCATTTCCTGAGCGCGGCGCTCGATAGTGACACGGAGCTGATGGATTACAGTGTGACGCAGAAAGTTATCCTTGCCACCCCCATGACACTCATCGCCTTGTTGCGCACGGTGGCCTACGGGTGGCGGCAAGAGGCGTTGCGCGAGAACACTCGTAAGATCGGGGCGCTGGGGGGCGAGCTCTATGCGGCGCTGGCGACGATGACGGACCACATAACGACAGTCGGCGGCAAGCTCGGCGGTGCGCTGGAAAGCTATAACAAGCTAATTGGTAGTTTCGACCGCAACGTTCTTGCAAAAGCGCGCCGCCTGCGTGAGTTTGGTGCGGGCAAGGACGGAAAAGCGCTGCCGGAAGCTATCGAACCCATTGATATGCAAGTTCGCACCCTTGCGGTGGCTGAGCTGCCGGCCCTGGAACCGGGGAACGAGGATGCGGCCTAGATACGTCCCAAGGGATACGTCCCATGACGGATTTAGCTTAGCTTTTGATCACATTTTAGCTGGAAGAACACTGTCCCTTTTTTTATAATGCTCCATGACCTTCATTCCGATCCGCATTATTCCTGACCCCGTCCTGCGCCAGGTCGCACAGCCCGTAGCCAGGGTCGATCAGCGGGTCGCGAGATTTATGGAAGATATGGTGGAGTCCATGTACCGAGGCAACGGCATTGGGCTTGCGGCCAATCAGGTAGGCTCGCTCGAACGGGTCGTTACTCTCGACATATCCGAGGCGCGCGACGGGCGCCAAGCGATCATGATGGCCAACCCCGCCATTACGTGGTTCGATCCAGAAGAGACTTTTACCTATCGGGAAGGCTGCCTCTCCATCCCGGATCAGTATGCCGAAGTGACGCGACCCAAGCGGATTCGGGTCAGCTACCTCGATCAACGAGGCAAAGAACGGGAACTGGAGGCAGAGGATTTAATGAGCCAATGCATTCAGCACGAGATCGATCATTTAAACGGGATACTTTTTATAGATTATCTGTCCAAATTGAAGCGCTCCATTATCGAACGCAAAGTTGAAAAGGCGCAACGTCTCGGCAACGACGACGACCACATCCTCTAGATGGGCACCTTTCGTCTCGCCTTCATGGGCACCCCCGACTTCGCTGTCCCCACCCTTCATGAACTGGCCGCGGCAGGACATGACATTGCGGCCGTCTACTGCCAGCCAGCGAAGCCGGCTGGCCGGGGCCAGCAATTGCGCAAATCTCCAGTCCAGCGCGCGGCCGAAGAAATGGGGGTGGAAATCCGCACGCCCCGGACACTCCGCGATACGGATGAACAACGTAGCTTCGCCGAGCTTAAACTCGATATAGCGGTTGTCGTGGCCTATGGACTCATCCTGCCCCAACCTGTGCTGGATGCGCCAAGAAATGGTTGCATTAACATCCATGGCTCGTTGCTGCCGCGTTGGCGCGGCGCTGCGCCTATCCAACGGGCTCTTTTAGCGGGTGATGAGGAAACAGGCATCACAATCATGCAAATGGATGCCGGCCTCGATACCGGAGCGATGCTAAGCCGCGCAGCTGTCGCCATTTCGCCGAAGACGACGGCTGGAATGCTGCATGACGAGTTGATGCATCTGGGAGCGCGCCTCATAAGGCAGACCCTTGCCGAGGTGTCCGAGGGTAGAATCCAGGCCCAGCCTCAGCCGATCACAGGCGTAACTTACGCCGCCAAGCTTACAAGAGAAGAAGGACGTCTGGATTGGAACAAGTCAGCCGAGGAACTTGAGCGACAGGTCCGTGCCTTTTCACCCTGGCCCGGGTCCTTTCTCATGGTGAACAACGAGGCCATCAAGGTCTTGGCGGCCGAAATCGATTATACAAAAAGCGACGTCCCCGGTACGCTGCTCGATGATAACTTTACGGTCAGCTGCGGCCATCACGCGCTCCACCTCATCGCCCTGCAGCGTCCCGGCAAAAACCCGACGGACGGATCCTCCCTTTTGAGGGGTCTGCGATTAACGCCCGGCACTCGAATTAGGTAAGTATTTTATATGAAAGGAAAACCGGACGCATTGGGGGCTTGACTGTCGGCCGCAAGCCCGTACGCTAGAAGCATTAGAAAAAAGGGAGATTACGATGCCAAACGAAAAAGCTCCGCAGTCTGCGCAAAAGCCCCATGAAGTTACCCACGAAAAAATCCAGAAAGCCGCGGACCGCCTAGACCGGCTTGCGGACCAGCCGGCGACCCCGCAGCGGGACGCGCGTATGACGACCCTGCTGACATTTCTGCACCGAAACGCTCCGCAGTTTTGAGGTTTTCCGGGTCCCGGTCATAAGGGGGCCACGCCCCCTCGGGCCCGCACTGGCGTTTTATTCTGTTGCGCCTCTTTGCGGCTTCGTCTTTTATGCCCGGATGCGCTGGAAAATAACTCTCGAATATGACGGGTCTGGCTTTTGCGGCTGGCAACGCCAACCGCACGCGTTCTCCGTGCAACAAGCACTGGAGGAAGCGATCCACAAATTCTCAGGAGAAGTGACGACACTGCACATCGCGGGCCGCACAGATGCGGGCGTGCACGCCCGCGGCAACGTGGCTCATTTTGACCTAGCGAAAGCCACCGATAGCGATACGATACGCGATGCGGTGAATTTTCATAGTCGGCCACATAAAGTGACAGTGCTGCATGCCGAAATGGTAGCCGATGACTTTCACGCGCGTTTCGGCGCCCTGAACCGTTCCTACGAGTACCGCATTATCAACCGCCGCACCCCGCCGGCGCTCCTTGGGGACCATGCCTGGCACGTATCGCGCCCGCTGGCATTAGCGCCGATGCAGGAAGCCGCACAACTCCTTCTGGGCCATCACGATTTTTCGACGTTCCGCGCCCAAGGGTGCCAGTCGAATTCTCCCTTTAAAACTTTGGACCAACTGGACGCCGAAAGTGCGGGCGAGATCCTGACATTCCGCATCCGCGCACGGTCGTTCCTCTATCACCAGGTGCGCAATATGGTGGGCACCCTGGCTTTGGTCGGAAGCGGGCAATGGTCGGTCGAGGAGTTCAGATCGGCTTTCGCGGCCTGCGACCGCACGAAGGGCGGCCCAACCGCCCCGCCGCATGGGTTGTTTTTCCTTGCCGTCACTTATCCCGAACCGCTCTAAACCTCGATCCGAAGACATGTCACCGCCGTGAGGACTTTTTGCAGAAGCCAAGCAACACCACCCTTTTCGTACTAGTTTTCATCTTCATTTCATTGGTGATTGCTTGTTCGATAAACGAGCCGGCACCGACTGGCGTGGCGCCCCCTGCAGCGCCGCAGGCAGCATCCCCCGCCGAGGCGGTTATAGATCATTTTTGCCTGGCCGGATGTCCGGCAGGGGCTCCCCCTTCGAACGTTCTCGTCCTTCACCATATACTTGAACTCAGCAACAACCCACGCACGAAACTCGCCGACTGGGTCGCCTACGAAATCACGGCATCGACTTTAGGCTCGGGGTGCAAGCGTATCTGGATGACCGACCCCGACCTGGATCCGAGTACCACCCTTTCCCCATCGGATTATCGCGGCATCCGGGCGGGGCTCGCCTCTGATCGCGGCCATCAAGCGCCTTTGGCCAGTCTTTGCGGCTCCCCTTATTGGGAAGAAGCGGATTACCTGTCAAATATCACGCCACAGAAATCGGATCTGAACGAGGGCACTTGGGAAGAACTGGAGAAGAGCGAGCGGCAATTGATCACAGATCATATCAGCGATACCGTTTTTTCGCTGACAGGACCGCTCTTTGAGCGGGAGATGCCGCGACTGCCAGAAAGCCATAAAGAGCACGCTATTCCATCTGGCTACTGGAAACTAATAAGCATCCGCGCCGGATCCAGTATCGAGAGTGTGGCCTTCATAATGGACCAGGACCTGAGCCGGGAGACCGACTTTTGTAACCAGGCCGTCCCCCTCGAAACTCTCGAAAGCCGGTCCCACCTCAAATTCTTTCCTCGGCTTGATGCTGCGGCGAAAGAAAAGCTCATGCACACGGGACTGGACCAGAACCTCCTACGTGCTCTCGGGTGCTGAGCCGGCCGGACCGCTCTAAAAGCTCGACTGACCC
The DNA here is from genome assembly GCA_030775365.1 of Pseudomonadota bacterium. Lineage (GTDB taxonomy): Bacteria > Pseudomonadota > Alphaproteobacteria > UBA9219 > UBA9219 > JALYJG01. The sequence goes on along the minus strand of JALYJG010000054.1, from coordinate 3,953 downwards.
GCCGGATCTTCCTTCCGGGCTGCGTCAATTCCCTTTTTAAGGGCTAGCGCACCCGCGAAAAACTCCGTTCCCGGTTGCGGACTGACCAGCCGCATCATGGCGGGCTTAAGAAAATAGACGTAATCATATTTGTTGGCGATGGCGGGTTCTGAAAACAACTTGAACAAAACGGGCAAAAGTACAAACAAACTGACAGCCGCCGCCTTTAAGGCAAGCCGCGCCTCCCCATTGGCACGCAGATGGAAAAAGCAAAAGGCTCCCAGCAATGCCCAAAGGCCGAGATCCCCGTATTGAAGGAGCCGCTGCGACGAAAAAGCGAAGGCCGCGTCGTTCATGATCTCGGAATAAGCTGTCACGGCGAAAAACAGCAAAAGCGCCAATTTCAGATGCCGGCCAAAGGCGGCTGAGCCCGTGAAGATACGAGAGAGTATGGCCCAAAAACCTGACCAAAGCAGCAGCACCACGGTAACGGTGGCGAAAATGAAAAGGTAGTGAAGCGGCTTGAGCGCCTTGGTTTGGTCGAGCCAGTCGCTCCCGAACACGAGACCGTAAAGCAAAATAGCCCAGAACAATAGGCTGACCCGGCCAGGCATATGGGAGGTTAGCGGCTGCTCGGCAGAAACCGGAAAGTCCTTCGTGCGAACGCGCACGTAACTGCGGCCGAGCCTGACCGGCTCCCGACCGTCCAGCCCGATGCGACGGCGGAGTTCGCTCTTCTCGCCTGAAAACAGACCATTTTTGGTGGAAAGATCCACAATGTACAGCGTTCCTTCGGCATCCCGCTCGATTTGCGCATGCGCCGGGGCCACAAAAGGATCATCAAGAATAAAATCGTTACCATAACCCCGCCCGATGCGTAAGGGCAGCCGCTCGTAACTGCGACGAGCGAGGATCTCACCCTGACGTGAGAGTTGCTCAATCCAGATCATTTCGCCCATTGCAGCCCCTTGAGAAAACGGTCCACAAAAGCGACCCCGTTGGGGTAACTCACACCCTTCATAGCCACGCGCGTCACAAGAGCTTCTTGATTGCGATCTTGAGTCACGGCCATAGCGGTAACGTCGTAAACCTCATCGAAATCCCGATAGCCCTGCGCACACCATACGACACGCGTCAGCGGAGTTGTTGACGGATCCCCGGCCTGCACAAAATTTTCATAACAGAAGCGGCGCGTATAATAACGGCCGCCGCCATCGTCCAGCCGCAAAAGATAGTATTGTTTCTCAAGGAAGCTCGAAAACTGAAACCGATTAAGCTCGGCCGTCTTGGCATAAGTGTACGAATAGCTAATGGCGCCGGTATTGACCTCCGAGGCAAGAAAAAGCTGTGCGTTCATGTTGCAGGACATCGTGTTCTGCACGGCAAGCGGTTTTGGCACGTCATCGGCATTCGTGGACGCCCAGCACGTAAACCACGGCGCCTCGATTTCAGGCACCTTGTAAGCGCCAAACGGCACCTCCTTTGCCGGAAGATGCGCAAGAGCGTCGTAGAGCCCAGCCTGCCACCCCGCCAGCTGCCGGCTGATTTCCGCCCGAATGTCGGCGACCCCCAAGGGCTTGGCCGAACGGGCACGGTCAAGCAGCACGACCGCAAATCGCGCCGGAACCAAGAAACTCACAAGTTCACTGCCGATCTGTTTGGCGACGTTTATGCCAACGACTTCACCATCGACAGTCACGGCCGGTCCCCCGCTCATGCCCGCGTTAATGGCGCCTGAGAAATGAATCCGATCATTGTAACTGTGGTCAACGAGACCGTTATACGTGCCCTCGACGATGACGAAGCCGAGGTCAAGCGGATTGCCCATGGCATAGAGGCGTTTTCCTTTGAGGGGCTGACCGCTCAAAGCCGCTGCATTGAATTTGAAGTAAGGCTGCCCCGGCTTGTCGAGGCTGATAACGGCGAGATCGTTAATGACGTCGATGGCGAGCAGCTTGAGGGGCCCGCTCGACCCATCAGGCGCTGCATATTCCAGGCGATGGGTTTTGGGCTCCAGAGCATATTGCGACACGACATGATAGTTCGTGATCGCAAGACCGTTCGGATCGACGATAAAAGCGGAGCCGAGCGTCGATTGCTGGCCGGTATCGACGACAAGCGTGCGGACCTGCAGCAAACGCGGTTTAGCCCCAGCATAAACCCGTTCCGCATCGGAGGAGATGACCGCGTTACCTCCCGTCGTCGCAGGGAGCGACCCTGGATTGGACGTGGGCGCCGCCACGGGGCCCGCCTCGACCGGCCCGGAACCCGCCTCAGCCATCGCTGCGCCGTGGCCAACCATCAGGCAAATAATCCCAATGAGGATCACGCTTAAAAATTTGGCCGCAGCACCGCGTGTCATAATGAGCCGGAAAAAAGGAACAAAGATCAGCGTCGAGTCGACGACAGTCTATTCCCTGTCCTCTCTCGCCGTCGAGGATAATAAACGGCTATCTTCGGACTTAAGCGGCCCGCGCCCTGTTGGCTCAAGCGTCAGACCCTCACGTCCGGCGCCCACTACAATCGTTTGTCCGTCCAAAACCTTTCCCGAAAGGATATCTTGGGCGAGAGGGTTTTGCAGCGTTCGCTGAATCACGCGCTTCAGGGGTCGGGCGCCATAGACGGGATCATAGCCCGCCTCGGCCAGCCAGGATAGGGCCGCCGGCGTGGCATCGAGCACAATCTTGTGGTCGGTAAGCAGTCGTTTCAGATGTTCCAACTGCACGGCCACGATCGCCGCCATGTTGTCGCGGGACAGGCGCCTGAACACAAGTATCTCGTCGAGGCGATTTAGGAATTCTGGCCGGAAATGCCGGCGAACCACTTCGAGAACCTGGTCCTTCGTGCGCGGCAGAAGTTCATGGCCGGCGTCAAGCGCAATGACGTCGGCGCCGAGATTGGACGTCAAAACGATGAGTGTATTCTTGAAGTCGACGAGGCGCCCCTGCCCGTCCGTGAGGCGTCCGTCATCCAGCACCTGAAGCAGAACATTAAAGACGTCCGGATGAGCTTTTTCGACTTCGTCGAACAGGACCACTTGATAAGGCCGCCGGCGAACAGCTTCCGTCAGGCTGCCACCCTCCTCATAGCCGACATAACCCGGTGGGGCGCCGATAAGCCGCGCGACCGAGTGCTTCTCCATGAATTCGGACATGTCGATGCGCAGCAATGCCTGCTCATCGTCAAACAAAAATGCGGCCAGCGCCTTCGTTAGTTCCGTTTTTCCCACGCCCGTCGGGCCGAGGAAGAGGAAAGAGCCGATAGGGCGGTTGGGATCTTGCAACCCCGCCCGTGCCCGCCGAACAGCGTTGGACACCGCTACGACCGCTTCATCCTGCCCAATGACCCTGCGCCTCAGAAGGTCTTCCATCTTCAGGAGCTTTTCCCGCTCGCCTTGCAACATCTTGTCAACGGGGATGCCTGTCCACCGACTTACGACAGACGCAATATCACTCTCCTTGACGGCCTCTTTCAGCATGCCGCCATCGGCGCCCTTCTGCGCGGCCTGCGAACGTGCTTCAAGGTTCGGGATGATGCTGTAGGTCAATTCGCCCGCCCGCGTGAAATTACCTTGCCGCTGGGCCTGCTCAAGCTCGACGCGTGCCTGTTCAAGCTGCTCCTTGATCTTCTGGTGCGAATGCAGCTGCTCTTTTTCATTTTGCCAGCGCGAGGTGAGGTCCGCCGATTGCTTCTCCAACGCGAGGAGATCGGCCTCGAGCCGTTTCAGTCGGTCATGCGCCGCCACATCATCTTCCTTCTGTAAGGCGGCACGCTCAATCTTCAATTGGATGATCTTCCTGTCCACTTCGTCGATCTCTTCAGGCTTGCTGTCAACCTCCATGCGTAGCCGCGCAGCCGCCTCGTCGATGAGATCGATAGCTTTGTCCGGCAGAAAGCGATCTGTGATGTAACGGTTTGACAAAGTGGCGGCAGCTACGATCGCGCCATCTGTTATGCGCACTCCATGATGGCTG
>JALYJG010000053.1 GCA_030775365.1 Pseudomonadota bacterium | reverse complement strand
CGACCAATCCGCTTGCAGCCCGCCCGCCCGCGCGTGTAAAATCGCCCGCGCAGACCCCTGTCGCCCAGCCCCAAACTTCTTTGCGCGTCTGTTTGATGTGCCTCAAGAAGTTTGAATCTGCCGGTCGCCATAACAGGATTTGCTCGACTTGCAAGAATTCGGCAGAATACGGAAGTGCTAGTGCCTTGCCTGAGCTTCGCCTACCGGTCTCCTGAGGGTTTTTCATGCCAGTTAAAGACGCCATAACGACCGTTCTGAACAGGAACGCCTTTTATCGCGATGGCTATCGCATGCTTCTGCGCATCAGCCTGTTCCAGACGATAGCGATTGCGCTTTTGGCAGCCGGCATCATAAGTCTTCTGCTGACCGTGCAAACCAAGCAGATTTATTTCGCAACCACGGCGGATGGGCGCATCATCAGCATTGTGCCGTTGAATGAAGCGTACCGCTCACCGGCCGAAGTTATCGCCTGGGCTGCCGGCACGGCGCAAAACGTGATGCGTTTCGGCTATTATGATTATCGCACCCGGCTGCAGCAGGTCTCGAGCGATTTTACGGAAACGGGCTGGACGAGTTTCAATAAAGCCCTCAAAGACGCCAATATCATCGAGGCCGTCGAGGGCCGCAAACTTGTCGTGACGATGGACATCGATGCTGCCCCCGAGATCAAGAACGCTCTCGTCCGAAACGGTATCTACACGTGGTATCTGGAATTTCCTGTCACGATCAAATTCGGCGGTACGACACCGCCGCAGCCGATCAAGACCACGCTCGTGCTGCAAGTCGTCCGCGTCTCGACCTTGCAGAATCCCGATGGTCTCAGCATCGAGCAGTGGGTGACAGTGGCGACGGATAAACAATGAATTTTTCGCCCGCGCATTCTGCGCCGACGCAGGCCCAGAAGAACGAGACTAAAAAGACCAAGGCCGCCGCTAAAGCAGCGCTATCGGTCGACAAGATCAGAAGGCATTTCTTCTCACCCGAGCCCGTGCTCGTCGACGTGGTCGATGGGGAGGCCGAGCAGAAACGCATAAAAAGGCTGTTCCGCATCATCCAGACGCAAGTCGTGCTCGTGGCCGCCTTGGCCGTCACGCTGATTGCCGGCACCCCTTTTTTCCAGACGATTTTTCAGTATTACGCGATTGATTCCAGTCGTCACGTCATCCGCCTCGTGCCGCTCTCGATGCCGAACATGACAAAACAGGCTGTCTTGTCCTGGGCGACGAACAGCATTACGGAAATCATGACCTTCGGTTTCGGCGATTATCGCCAGCATTTGCGGGAGCAGAATTTGCGGTTCACGCCGGAAGGCTGGCGCAGCTTCGTGCATGCTTTCGACAACATGAACATAGGCGAGGTGTTCCGGGAACGGCAGTTGGTGCTGACGACCGTACCCTCGGATACGGCTGTAATCCTTTCGCAGGGACCGAATTCGGACCAGGTTTACGAGTGGAAAGTGCAGATGCCCATCATCATGACCTATGCGACGAACAATAACGTTACGCGCAAGGACACGGCCATCGTTACTTTGACGATTTCGCGCGTGCCGCCGACCTACAATCCCGGCGGCATAGCTATCAAGGCCTGGGTCCAGTAATGGCCATCCAGTAGGTGCGCCGAGGGACAGGGCTTTATAGACGCTGTCCAAGCTCCGTTGTCGGGGTCGCGTTGTCCTGGTCCCGTTGTCCAGGCCCCGTTGTCGAGATCCCCTGCCCTTAATCCGCGTTCCTCGCGAAGTAAGAAGGATCCAACTTCCAGCTGCGCAGCATATCCTGGGCGAGGCTCGGCGTCAGCCGGTCAAAGGAAAGCAACGCCTGGCTAAGCTCGCGGGGATGGACGATCTGTTCGCCGGGCCGGGCGCCCCGCGACAACAGGAAAATCGAGACAAAACTAGCTTTCTCGACCCCGATGCTGCGGCAAACGGCCGCCAGACCGCGGCCGCCGGCTTCCGTCGCAATCGTATCGATCAGGGAGAGGTTAAGTCCTGTCAGACGCGCCAGCAATATATTGAATAGCCGGTAATGCCCCAGGCGCAAGACCTGCGGCAGGATACGCTCGGAAATGGCTTGCCGCTCATTGAGCCAGTCGGCCACCTGCTCCATGGCGGCATCGTTCGTGCGGTCAAGCGTATAATGGTTCAGAAATTCGTCGATGGTTTTCGACAGCGCTTCGTCGACCTGCGCAGACGCAATATTGAAGCGGCGCAGAGCGTAGCGGCGAAGATCTTGTGAGACCCACCAGAAAAGACGCGTCGCTGCCTCGGCCGTCATCTCGGGACGCTTCATGATCGGCTCACGCAGATCGGCCGTAAAGCGCGCGGCGTCCGCCACGATGGCCACGCTGCGCACGCTCAATTGCGCGCCGAGATTTTCTGCCACGAGTTTCATGACGGCGATATCGCCCGTGACGACGAGGGCGTCCGCGACAGCTTCGCTAATCCGTGACCGCTGGGCGATCGCTTTGGCGTGGTCGTGCCCTTGCGTTTCCACGACCCCGATGAGGTCGTCATCCGTCAGCGAGCCGCTGGAGATCAGAACCCGCTCGGCTATGTCGATGCGATCGCTGGCGAGGGACAAGGCAAGTCGACGCGGCATACGCACGACATCGGCGAATTTGTTCACAAGCTTGGTGCGGATGGCCGGCGTGTGATTTTTTAAAAGCTGGTCGATGAGCTCATTGACGAGCTCTTCCTCGCGCAAAGTTAGCGGTGCATCCTCGGCGAGAAAGACATCCGCCAGCATCCCGGCGAGCTGCACGCGCGCGTCCTCGCTGTGCTCATGCGCCAGCGCGAACATTGTCGGTAATTGGTGCTGCAAGCGGCCCATTAAGGCCCTGCCTTTCGCCCCGGCAAGATTAGAGTTGTCCATTTGCCCAACCTTTTGAGGCCTTTATCTAAAAAACAGTAGACCCTAGAAAGATTAATGAATTCTTCATTTTGGAAGCGCAATAATCGTTCGATATCGCCGGGAAACAGAAGCTTATGCAAGTCACCCCCGCGCCAGGACCGATTGTTCCGAATGTTTTGCCCCAGGATGCTGTGGCGAAGACCGCGGCGCCTGTCCTCGCGCAGGCCAGCGCGCCATTGATCCAGCGTGCCGTCGATCCAACGGGAAAGTCGGACCGCGGTCACCAATCGCGTAGCAACGGGGACCGCGCCAAAGGCGGCGGCAATGCCGATAAAGGCCATTCGGCTGGTCGCGGCGACACCGTCAATCTGCGTGTCTGACACGAGCGAGGATGGGTCGCGCTGAGTGGTTGGGTTACTCATTTTCGGTAGCGAAAAATAGCGTTGTTCCTGAAATAATCTCAACTCGATATCTGAAATATACTCCCGAAGCCTGAAACTAATTCGTTGATTTTGTGGTGAAAACTCTGTTAAAGCAGAGGTTGCCCCCGCCCTACCTTGCCGGGGTATTTTGTTGCCTTTTTTGAGTAATAAGTCATGAGAAAAACGCTCCGCCTCGGCACGCGCGGCAGTCCTCTTGCTCTGATTCAGGCGGAGACGGTTCGTCAAAAGCTGCTCGCCGCTCATCCAGAACTGGAAGCGGGCGGTGTTGAGATCATTCCGATGCAAACGACCGGCGATTGGCGCCCAGGCGGGCGCGAAAGTCGTCTCGCCGATCTTGGGGGCGACAAGGGCCTGTTCACGAAGGAAATCGAAGAAGCCCTGCAGAATGAAACCATAGACCTTGCTACGCATTCGATGAAAGATCTGGCGGGAAGGCTGCCGGCGGGACTTGAAATCGCGGCCGTACTCCCCCGGGCCGATCCGCGCGACGCTTTCATAGGACGAAGTGCGCGCCGGCTCGAGGATCTACCGAAAGGTGCCTCGGTCGGCACGTCAAGTTTGCGGCGCCAGGCCCAACTGCTCGCGCTCCGGCCAGATTTGCACGTTGTGCCTTTGCGCGGCAATGTCGATACGCGACTGCGTAAAATCAGTGACGGCCTTGCGGATGCGACGCTGCTTGCGGTGGCGGGCCTCGACCGGCTCGGAGCGCGCGACCGCATCTCCTCCATACTTGAGCCCGATGTCATGCTGCCGGCGGTGGCGCAAGGCGCCATAGGCGTCGAGATCCGGGAACGGGATGACGATATGCGGCGCATGCTTGCGCCGATAAACGATCATGCGACCTGGTTATGTGTCGGTGCCGAGCGCGCCTTGCTTTATGTGCTGGACGGTTCCTGTCACACGCCGATCGGCGCGCTTGCCCGCCTGACAAAAGAGGATGAATTGACGCTCGACGGCCTCGTTGCGCGCCCGGACGGCTCAGGCCTGCTGCGCATGCAGGGCAAGGGGCTTCCGAGCGACTATCATAAGATCGGCGCGGAATTAGGGCGGAAGCTTAAGGCGCAAATGCCCCCAGGCTCGACTGCGGCTTGACATGGCCGCAATCCTCCTGACCCGACCGCGCGCGTCATCTCTTAACTTTGCCAAGGAAATTGAGGCGCATGGCTATGAAGCCGTGCTTGAGCCCTTGCTGACGATCGTCCCGCACCCCGCTGTCATGCCGGATCTATCGCCTATGCAAGCCGTGATGATTACAAGCAGCAATGCCCTCGAAGTGCTGGCAGCTCGGACGAATACGAGCAGGGAGCTTTTCACCCTGCCGTGCTTCTGCGTCGGACCCCGTACGGCGCGCGAGGCAAAAGAGGCCGGTTTCTCGGATGTTCGCTATGCGACCGGCGATAGCGCTGATCTCGCGGCCTATATGCTCGCGCAAGGACGCAGCGCCGCAACTGGCGGTGTAGGGTCAGGGACAGCGAAGGGATGGGGGCAGGGCGGAGAGGTGCTGCATATCTCGGGGCAGATTACAGATGGCAAAGCGCAACGGATACTCGAACAGGCCTCCCTAAAAGTCACGCGCTGGCCGATCTACGCCGCCGATCCCGTGCAGAGGCTCAGCGCAACGACATTGGTCAGACTTGCTGAGGGAACTCTCGATGCCGTGACTGTCTTCTCGGTCCGTACAGGTCAGGTCCTAAAAGGGCTTTTGGCGCAGCATGGGCTAGAGGCTTGCTGTGAAGGGCTGGTCGCGATAGGACTTAGCGATGCCGTGGCCGATGTCTTGCGGCCGCTCCCTTGGCGGAAATTGAAGGCGGCAGCCGCGCCGACCGAAAATGAAGTGATCACGTGCCTGAAACAGACAAACCCTGTTTCGTGAGGTTGCCATGACCGATACAAAGAAACCTGCTTCTCTTCCGCCCGTTCCACCGACCCCTAATCCCGCAGGGGCCGCGCCTGCTGCGCGAGGGGCAGGGTTTTCTTCGGCGGTTTTTAAAATTCTTTTGCCTTCACTGCTCATCCTGGCGGCCGCTGCCGGCCTTTTAGCGTTGCGTGCCCATGAGACGGGATCACGGGAGGAGAAGGTCGCTTATGCGCTGCTCGAACGCCGGGTTGCCATTCTTGAGCAACAGCTGCAGAACGCTACCGAGAAATTGAACGCTCTGTCTTTGGCGGGATCAGGGCCGGGGGCCGGAGGAGAGGCGGCCGCAGACGGCGCATCATCCGATGCGGCATCCGCGGCACCCCCTTCGCCGTCGCAAAAGGCAGCGACGGCCGTACCACCTCAACCCCCTGGACCGAGTGCCGAGACTGTCGCCCGCCTGCAGAGCGATATCGTCGCGCTGGCCGCCGCTGTCAGCGGTGTGCAGGGCGAAATAAAGCAAGTTGGAACAAGGGCTTCCCAAACTCAGCAAACGGCCGAGGCTTCCTTAGCCGCTATCATCGCTTTCATCCAGCTGCGGGAGGCGGCCAACTCTGGCCGCGGCTTTGCTTCGGAAATAGCCGGCTTGCGCCTCGCTGCGGCGGGCCGGCCTTCGCTTTTGGAGCCTTTAGCCGCCCTCGATCCATATGCTGCGCAGGGAGCGCCTACGCTCGAGCAGTTGCGCGAGAGCTTTTTAGCCTTTGAGCCGCAGATATCACTGGCTATCGACAAGGGTTCGGCCGGGGACTGGTGGGCCCGCGTGAAGGCCGAATTAAAGGGTCTCGTCACCATCCGTCCTTTGCACGGGCAGGGCACGTCCGATTTATTCGATGCGGCTGAGCTTGGCCTCCTTTCCGGTGACCTCAGCGCAACCTTGGCCGCTCTTGATGCACTGCCAGGCAATGCACGCGAAACCCTGAAGGCGTGGCGCGCGAAGGCCGAAGCCCGCCAAACGATCGATTTGGGGCTGCATAGGCTCGGCGATCGTCTCATTGCCCAAGGTGCGAGCGCAGACTCTTCCGGAAGAGCCGAACCGCCGGCTGCACGAACTGATCAGCCCGAGAGCAGGGATAGACCGTGAAGCGGCTGCTGCTTTTCACGCTTCGGCTCGCCGCTCTTGTCGCCCTGGCGGTCTGGCTTGCCGATCAGCCGGGATCGGCCCGCATCGTCTGGCATGGGTATGTCATCGAGACATCGGCCGCTTTTGTCGGCCTTTGCGCTTTAGGGGTGGGCTTTCTTTTCTATCTGTTGTTTCGTTTTTGGTACCTGTTGCGGCGCGGACCTGAACGCTGGCGCGTCAGTCGCAAACTGAACAAATATTCGCGTGGCCAGGATCATCTCACCGAAGGCCTTATCGCTATCGCCTCGGGCGATGCGACCGAGGCTGGACGGCGGGCCGTGCAGGCGCGGCGTCTGATAGGTCCCACGCCGGCCGCGCGCCTTTTGCAGGCGCAGGCAGCACAGCTGGCCGGGGATTATGGTACCGCACAGGAAATCTTTCGCTCCTTAGCGGCTGAGCCTTCGAGCGCCGTGCTTGGCTATCGCGGACTCATAATGGAGGCCAAGCGCTCGCGCGACTGGCAAGAGATGGAAAGACTTGTGCACAAACTGCATCGTCTGAAGCCCGAGACGCCTTGGCTCAATCTGATCCGCTTCGAGCTTTTGACGCGGCGCCAGGACTGGGAAGAGGCGCATCGCGCGCTCACGCAAGTGGCAGCCACGCGGCTCATGGAGCCTACGCGGCTCACGGAAAACCGAGCCGCGCTTTTCGCCGGATTGTCGAAGCGCGAACTGGGCGCGGGCCGGCACGACAAGGCATTGCAGGCGGCCGAAAAGGCCGCGCGTCACGCGCCGGGCTGGTTGCCGGCGATACTGGCTCTGGCCGATGCCCAGATGCAGGGCGGCCAGCGCCGGGCGATGCACCGTACGATCACCAAGCATTGGGCGACCTCACCGCACCCCCAATTGGCAGCGATCTGGCGCGCGGGCGAGAAAGACGCTGTTGAGGCCTGCCAGCAAATCGAAAGGCTTTGTCAGGCCAGCCAAGATCTCCCACTTAGTCGGCTTGTGATGGCGGAAGCCGCGCTGGCCGCCGATATTTGGGGCGCCGCCCGGCGCCATCTGACGGCCTTGATCGGCCGCGGGCAGGTGACGCAATCGGTCTACCGCCTCATGGCGAAAGTCGAGCGCCGCGAAAAGGGCGACGAGGCGGCTGCCTTGCAATGGATGACGAAAGCCGCCGATGCCCCGCCCGATCCCGCGTGGCTTTGCCGTTCCTGCGGTGGTACTCATAATGAGTGGCAAATTCCTTGCGCGCATTGCGGCGGGTTCAATACTCTTGATTGGCAAAGCCCTGGGGTGAGCCGCGCGCCCAAGGGTCAGCATGCTTTAGAAAAAACCTCGGCTAGCCTATTTCCAGAAGAACAATGAACGCAAAATTCTCCCCTTCCGCAAAAACCATAGCCGTTTTCGATTTCGACCATACGCTGGTCGAGAGCGATAGTTTTTGGCCTTACCTTGGCTATGCCGCTGGTTGGCCTAAAACCATCGGCGCTTTCGGCGAGGGCTTGGCCAGGCTAGGCGCCCGGCGCTTCAAAGATAAAGCGGGATGGCCGGAGACGGACATCCGCACCTTCCTCAAAGCGCATTTGCTGTCGCGGCTTTTGGCGGGCAGGGCGGAGAGCCAGTTGCAAGACGCAGCCGTCAAGCTCACCGAATGGACCACGTGGAAAGAGCCTGTTCGCCAGGCTCTCCTCGACCATGCGGCAGCGGGCCATCACATAGTCATCGCCTCGGGCGGTCTGCATCTCTACCTGCCAGAACTTTTAAAGGATCTGCCGCATCACGGCCTCATCTGCACGGAGATCGGCATTCTGGATGGCGTCATCACCGGCGAGATGGTCTCAGGCAATTGTGTGCGGGATCGCAAAGCGGAGCTTGTCGCCCAGTACTTGTCCAAACATGGGCCCTTCGAGGAAAGCTGGGGCTACGGCAATTTGCCGCATGATTTGCCCATGCTCAATCTGATGAAACACCGCGTTATTATTTGAATCCGGCGCGCAATAAAAACGCCGCAACCTTGCGGGTTGCGGCGTTTCTATCTTCAATTATCAATTCTGTGCGATTAGCCAGCCATGCGCAGGTTCGTCGCGGCTTCACGGCCGTTCTTACCCATGCTCATGTCAAATTCGACGATATCGCCTTCTTTGAGGCCTTGAAGGCCAGCTTTCTGCACTTCCGAGATATGGACGAAGACATCCTTGGATGAACCCTCCGGCGCGACAAAGCCGTAACCCTTTACCGCATTAAACCATTTTACTGTTCCACGCATGTTTCTTACTTCCTCTTCTTACGTCGGCCCCTTGAAACGGACGGGCCACGTTATCCGGCAAGCTGCTCTGGCGCCTTGCACAGCCGGTTGCCGGATCTGAACATGCGAACCTTATGGAAGGCCATTCAGCCGAGACAACTCAGGAACCGTCATTGCGCAAAATAAAGGCGAGCGCAAGCCGAAAAGAAAAACCCCCTTTGGCTTTCACCAAAGGGGGTTTCGCCAGAGAACGCCCTGATACCGATTAGCGCCGGTCGCCCGTGAGGCTCAGGATAAACTGGAACAGGTTGATAAAGCTGAGATAAAGCGACAGCGCACCGAACACGGCAAGCTTGTCGTTGGCCTCGTCGCCCCAGCCGGCCGCGTAAGTCTGCTTAATGCGCTGCACATCATAGGCCGAGAGACCGGTAAAAATAACGACGCCGGCGACCGAGACCATCCATTGCAGCATCGAGGACATCATGAAGATGTTAACCACGGCGGCGATCATGACGCCGAACAGGCCCATCATCATAAAAGAACCCATGGCGGTGAGGTCACGCTTCGTCGAGTACCCGTAAAGGCTCATTGCGGCGAAGGTAGCGGCCGTGATGAAGAAGGCGCGCGCGACGCTGGCCTGGGAATAGACCAGGAAGATCGAGCCCATCGACAGGCCCATCGCCGCACAGAAAAACCAAAAGACGGTGCGGAGCTTTGCCGCCGAGACCGCCTGCACGCGTATATTCATATACATAATGAAAGCAAAGGGCGCGAGCATCGCCACATAACGAAGGGCGGTGCCATAAATGACGTCGCGCAGACCTGTGTTGGCGACCATGAAGGCTACAAAGCCGGTCAAGGCTAAGCCGCCGCCCATATAATTAAAGACGCGCTGCATGTGAGCGCGAAGCCCGACGTCAAAACTGATGCTGCCGGCGCCAACACTACCGGAACGGAGAAGCTCTTCAGCCATGGTCAAATCCTCGTGAGTGAAAAGAGCAGTGAACTTACCTCTATCATATGGACCGCGCTGTTAAAAATTCAAGAAAGATTCGGCATTGCGCCAAAATAGGCAAGAATTGGAAAGACTTAGGAAGCAGCCTGGTCTTAACGCCCTGCCTTTTTGAGCCGATCCAGCACGAGGCGGTAACCCTGGTGCGGTTCCTGTTGTAAAAACCTGGCCACCCGCCCGATGGTCGATACGCTG
>JALYJG010000052.1 GCA_030775365.1 Pseudomonadota bacterium | reverse complement strand
CGGTACGCGGCAAAAGAGGTTCGCTCCATCGCGCTGGAACAGCGGATGCTCATGCACACCGAGAATGACGTAGAGATCGCCCGGGTGACCGCCGCGCAATCCGGCCTCGCCTTCGCCCGCCAGCCGAATGCGGGTCCCGTCTTCAACGCCGGCCGGAACGGCAACGGACAGCGTGCGTTCCTGCCGGATCCTGCCCTGGCCGCTGCATTTACGGCAAGGGTTCTGGATAATGCGGCCAACCCCCTGGCAGCTCGGGCAGCCCCGCTCGATCGTGAAGAAACCTTGCTGCGCACGCACCCGGCCCTGGCCCTTGCACATAGGACATTCGACCGGTGAGGTGCCAGGCGCCGCACCTTGTCCTTTGCAGTCGCTGCAGGTGATCGAATTCGGAATTGTGACCGGCTTGTCGGCGCCGCGGAAAGCTTCCTCGAGCGTTATATCCATATCATAACGGAGATCGGCGCCGCGCTGGGCCGTGTCCTGCCCGGACGCCCGCCGCCCGCCGCCGCCCAAAATCTCGCCGAACATCTCGTCAAAAATATCGGCAAAGCCCGCGCCGAATTCAAAACCGCCGAAGCCGCTATTGCCGCCCTGCTGGAAGGCGGCATGCCCGAAGCGGTCATAGGCCGCGCGACGCTGATCATCGCGTAGGATGTCATAGGCCTCGGTAATTTCCTTGAATTTATGCTCGGCTTCCTTATTCCCTTGATTGCGATCGGGGTGATGCTCCATGGCCATTTTGCGGTAAGCCTTTTTCAGCTCTTCCGCGCTCGCATTGCGGGCGACCCCTAAAACTTCGTAGCAATCAGCTTTCATGGCCATAACTTAACGGTAAGCGCGGGCTCATTCCCGCCATTGAGTGTCTTATGTAAGGCTGTTCGCGATTTATGCAAGCCTTACGAGACGGCCTTGATGCGCGGGCCAAAAAGGGCAGTACCCAGGCGAATATCGGTAGCACCGCAGGCGATAGCGGCCTCAAAATCGCCGCTCATGCCCATGCTGACATGCGGAAGGTTATGCCCTTGAGCCAGCTCATACAATTGCCGAAAATGGGGTGATGGATCTTCGTGCTGCGGCGGCAGCCCCATGACGCCTGTGATTGTGAGCCCGCAATCCCCGCGGCAGAAGGCCAGAAATTCACCGAAGGCGCCCGGCGCCACGCCGGCCTTCTGCGGCTCACCCCCTGTGTTGACCTCGATGTAGAATTGAGGTCGGCGTCCGGTCTTGCGCAAGGCCGCAGAAAGGGCTGAGGCGATGCGCGGGCGGTCAACAGTCTCGATGACGTCGAACAGCTGGACCGCCTCTTCGGCCTTGTTGGTCTGCAAAGGCCCTATCAGGTGCAGGACGAGATCCGGCCAGGCGGCTTTGAGAGGCGCGAATTTCTGTTTTGCCTCCTGAACGCGATTTTCACCGAAGGCCCGTTGTCCGGCGGCGAGCGCCGCTTCGACATCTGTCTGGCTTTTCGTTTTACTGACGGCGATCAGCTGGACCGAGCCCGGATCGCGCCCGGCGACCACGGCCGCTGCATTTATGCGCGCCGTGAGATGGGCAAGGCTAGCCGCTATATCGATCATGAAGGCATAGTAGGGAAGTTCGGCCGAAGAGAAAAGGCGCAACGGCGCTCATTGCGCCTCCTCGACCCCCCGAAGGTTCTTCGTGCTGCCACTTAGTTCAGTACGGCCTTCGAGGCCTGCAAAGAGGCTCGAAACGGTCCGCCGGCATGATCGACCGTGATCATCGTGAACTCAAACGTCACATGGGCGCTCGCCTGCGTGACATTGTAGGCGATCGTATGCTGCTCGCCGGCCGGCGTCGTGGTTGTGACGTCCTTATCCATTTTGACGACGATGCCGGCGCCATTCAGGCCGCGAATGATGATATCAAAATTGCCTTTTACCTCGCCCGGATCCGCCGTCTGCGCCCAAACCGCGCAAGCACCCGTCGCGTCCTGCACCGAGATCATATAAGCGCCAAGAGACGAGGGGATGGTCCAGGCCGCGCCTTTCTGGCCGGGGCCGAGCAGAGGTGCAAGCGTCGCATCGTCTTTGATCGGCACGAGGTTGTTTTGCGCGGCAAAGGAACGAACATTTTCTGGTTGCCCCATGCTGGGTACGCAGAGGTTCAGATAGAGTTTAACGAGGTTATCTGTCGCTGGATCGGAGGCTTTTGCCGTAGGGGCTGAAGCCAGGAAGGCAAGCGTCGCGGTCAAGACTGCTGCGGCGAAAGATGTCTTCATGTTTGCCTGCTCCAAATGAATGTTTGGTGGGCCCGGCAGGATTCGAACCTGCGACAACACCGTTATGAGCGGTGCGTTCTAACCGCTGAACTACAGGCCCACTGGACTGCTGTTATCTTTTGACCATGACCTGACCGCGCTCAAGCACCTGCATGAGGGCTTTATGAAAACCCTCAGGATTGCCGATTTTTTCAAAGGGTGAAATATCGCCGCCCGCCCCATGCACGATCACGGTGCCATAACCTACCAACCGCCCGAAAAACGTCTGCTCAAAATTGGCCCCCGTGATACGGTCGACCATGATCTCATAGGTTGTCCGTGCCACGAGACCGTATTTGGCAATGACGCGCCGATTGGTCACGGCCAGTTCCGTCGACACCTGACGGACATAGGCGCCGATCAGAAGCAGGATGCCGACCGTGATGGTCAAAAGCGAGACCAGCATAACGGCGTGGGATAGGCTTTGACCCAGAGCTTGGCCGAAAATTGCTTGAATGATGGAGGAGCCATAAGCTGTCAGCAGGCCCCCGCATATCGTGAACAAAAAACCTTCCGTATAAACAATCCCGTGGATGGTGGTGATGCAGAGAACGCGTTCGTCGGGAAGAAGCACTTTGTCGACATAGGCCATGAAAAGTCCCCGTAATCTATCCGCCATTCTGCGAGCGAGCCTAGCACGCGGCCCGCCGCGTGTGGCAGGCGACCCTACCATCCTTATATAAGGCGATCTACGGTGATTTATGGGCCGGGCGCTCGATTGAAAACGGCTTTAAACCCGCGCCGGGCGGCTCTTGCGGGCGGTCTTACGGGCTTACTGCCTGTTCGTCCATCATTTCACTGACCTTGCGGCGCCGTCCGCGGTTCGGTATGGCACTGAATTTTTTGAGCATGCGGTCGCGCATTTCGTCCGGACCATGAAGTTCCGACAGGGCGCGCTGCAAAGCCACGCATTCGCGCAAGTCGTCGCGGTCGCCGATATGCATCATGGCAAGCTTGTTTTCTATAAGATCGCTCAGCGCGGATATCGATTCTTTCGATAGCGTCATGGCCGCATCCCTCATGAGTTTGACTAGCAACAACGGCCCCTGAAATTCACTCCTGCTAATACGCCTATTATTTGTCTAAAAAGTTAAGCATTCCTGAAACGCTTGATCCTATTGGCTCTTTCTCTTCCCCTTGGTTAGGCCTTCGTTAAATCACTTGTTCAATCACCTTGAATTGTTACGCGGCGCGCACCAAATCCCCTCTTGGCTTTCGCAAAGGGAACCGCTTTGTTGAGGAACAGTCCAATGAGGAACGCTTTATGAGTGAGCACCAAGATAGCCCTGTCTGGCACGGCACAACGATCGTCTGCATCCGCAAAGGGAATAAGGTCGTTGTCGCTGGCGACGGCCAAGTCTCGATGGGGGCCACGATCGTCAAAGCCAACGCGCGCAAGGTTCGCCGCTTAAAGTCGGGCGCCGATCAAGATGTCATCGGCGGTTTTGCCGGCGCGACAGCTGACGCTTTCGCCCTGTTTGAGCGGCTTGAGGCCAAGCTCGAAAAACACCCAGGCCAGTTGATGCGCGCTTGCGTCGAAATGGCGAAAGACTGGCGCACGGACCGCTATCTTCGCCGGCTCGAAGCCATGATGGCCGTCGCCGACCAGTCCTCGAGCCTGATCCTGTCAGGAACGGGCGATGTGCTCGAGCCGGAGGACGGCATCATAGCTATTGGATCTGGCGGTCCCTATGCCCTGGCGGCCTCGCGAGCGTTGATTGATCGCGTCGATATGGATGCGGAGGCGATTGCGCGGCGGGCGCTCGATATAGCGGCCGGTATTTGCGTCTACACCAACAAGAATGTGACGCTGGAATCGATCGAAACCGTGGCCTGATTATTTAAGATAGTCGTGCAGCACGCGTCCGTAGGGGAGCGTGATGTCGGCGACAAAGTGGCTGCCACCTAAGATCTTCCGCACCGGAAAGTCAGCGACCGGCGCATTCACATGCGGCACGAGATGCAGTCGCGCATGTCCTGCCCAGGCGCCTTTTACGGTAATATCGTTCATATTATAGGCCACCAATTGCGCGATGGACATCGCGCCGTCTACGCCCGGTATGAGCTTCAGATTGACTTGGGTCTTGCCTAGTTTCTTGGCGACGACACTGAAATCACGCAGCTCGGCATGGGCCGGATCGGTGACGGCAAGGTTTTCAGGCTTGTACTGCATCGTACCCATGGCGACGAGTTCCCCGTCGTAACGCAATGTGCCGGTCAGCGTGTCATGCGTCACGGCAAGATTGGGCTGACCGTACTTTTTTGGAAAACCCCAGATCTCGCGTCCGCCCGTGAGCGGCGGTTCGTTGTCGAGGAACATCATCGCTGTAAAGTTGACGTCTTCGCCGTTATAGCGGCACGGGATCACGACCCCGCTTTCCTGGTAATCGCCGAAACCGGAGCTATCCGGCATCTTGATAAATTCATAGGCGATGACGTTCCCGGCTGCCGGCTCGAGCGGCTCCGGCACCGCTGCGCGGATGGCATCGGGATCGGATTCGTAATTGATGATGAGATATTCGCGGTTGATAAACCGGTAGGGGCCCCGGGGATAGCTCGGCGCTTGCGCTGGCATTCCGGGAAGCTTGAGGATTTGATCTTTGTTCATGGTGCCATTAGATAAGCACAAGGAGCCAAAAGGCAAGCGCGATCAGTGCCTGCTTGGCGAGGATTGATCGCCCGGTAGCCGATGATCGGCCGACTGTAAACGCCGCGTCATTTGCCCTTTGGACGGAAAGCGGCTATCTGTTTCTTAATTCTTGCCGTCAAAGCTCGCATGCTAGGTGTTTTATGCTCTCGCCTTTTTCGCAACAAACGCCTTCCCAAGTCCCGGCTGGTGATGCGGCCGACCCTGTGCGCGATGTCGGCCTCTCTAATTTTGTGCCTGAAGTCGTCGAAGCTTCCAATACATATCCGGTGGCCGTCTATTTTTGGTCGCCAAGCTCGGCGCCCTGCAAACAACTGGCTGTGGTGCTCGAGCGACTGGTCCGAGCCCATAAGGGAGCCGTGCGACTGGCCAAGATCGATATCGACCGAAGCCCTCAGATCGCTCAACAGATGGGGGTTCAATCGATCCCGACCGTTTTTGCCTTTTTTCAGGGCCGTCCCATCGATGGCTTCATGGGAACCTTGCCCGAAGCCCAAGTTAAAAGCTGGCTTGAGCGCCTTGCAAGCGCTGCCGGTGGCGGCGCGGCCGGTCAGGACGGTCTCGATACCGCATTGAAACAGGCCGCCGAATTTCTGGCCGAGAACGATCTTGCTAAAGCTCAATCGATCTATGCGGATATCCTCGATATGGAGCCCGGCAATGTTGCGGCGCTTGGCGGGCTTATGCGCTGCGCGCTTGCGGCTGGGGAGACCGAGCATGCCAGAGACATGCTGGCGCAGCTCCCGGCCGATCTCGCCAAAGACAAAACATTCGATCCTATCCGCACAAGTCTTGACCTTGCCGATCAGGCCTTGAAGAGCGGCAATGTCTTAGAATTGCAGGACCGGGTGGCGAAGAACCCATCCGATCATCAGGCGCGGTTTGACCTCGCTATGGCGCATTATGCGGCAGGGCAGCGCGAAGAGGCGGTCGAGGCTTTGTTGGAGATCGTGCGGCGCGACCGCAAGTGGAATGAGGAAGGCGCCCGCAAGCAGCTCGTCAAGTTCTTCGAAGCCTTCGGTGCCACGGATCCCCTGACGGTCGCCGCCCGCAAACGCCTGTCCTCGATCCTCTTCGCATGACGGTCCTGGCCACAGCCACGGCTGCGATGCCGTCCATGCTGCCGCAGACGCTGTCCATTTTCCCGCTTTCCGGCGTCGTGCTGCTGCCGCATGCCAGGTTACCGCTCAACATTTTCGAGCCACGTTACCTGGCAATGGTCGAGGACGCGCTTGGCAGCGGCCGGCTCATCGGCATGGTCCAGCCGACGGGGCCGCAGACGCCCCCCACGATACCGCAACCCGTTTACAGCACCGGCTGCGCTGGGCGGATTACCTCTTTCACCGAAACCGATGACGGCCGGTTCTTGATAGCCCTCACGGGGCTCTGCCGGTTCACGATCGCTAATGAGCGGGCGGCCGACGGCGCCTGGCGCCGCGTAGCGCCGGACTGGAGCGCTTTTTTGAATGATCTGGCCCCACCGGCCGAGGGCGTTATTGACCGGCTGCGTCTGCTGCAGGCGCTACAGCCCTATTTCAAGGAAGAAGGCATTAGTCTCGATCGGTCGGTGATCGAGAACGCGCCCGATGATGTGCTTGTGTCCTCGCTCGTGATGATTTGCCCGCTCGAACCCAGCGAAAAACAGGCCTTGCTTGAGGCTGCGGATCTGCCCGCCCGCGCCGAGTTGCTAACAGCGTTGCTCGAAATGGCCTGCATGCCGGGCGGCGAGGGTGATGGGGGCGTGCGCCATTGATCTCCCAGTTTTTTTATCCAGGCCGAGGCACCTTATGATCGATACCAATGCATCCTCCCGTCGCGCCGACCCAAAGCTGCTTGAAATCCTCGTATGTCCCGTGACGAAAACTCCTTTGCGCTATGACCCGCAGGCCCAGGAGCTTATCAGCGACAAGGCTGGTCTGGCTTTTCCGATCCGGGACGGCATTCCGATTATGCTCGTCGATGAGGCGCGCAAGCTCGAGGGCTGAACACGCCCCTGAAGGGGCGCTAGCCGTTAAGCGGCGACAGTCGTAATGGCGCTGAGCTTTTCGAGGAGATAATCGACGTCTTCAGGGCCCAATATCTCCGCCTGGGTAAGCACGCGCTCGATGACTCGCGCCCGATAGCGTTCGCGGTCGCGGGCCCCGCCATCCATCGGTGTCTCATGGACGACATCGATAGCGATGCGCACGGCCGACAAGAACTGCATGGGTAATCCAGTTTTCATGTACAGCGATTTGAGGCCGAGCTTGCCCCCGTCATGGATGAGGATGCGTGCGTTGAGCAGAGGTACATTGGCCATGACGGCCATGGACGTCTCGAAAAAGGCGATGTCACCCATGCACAAGGCGCGCAAAACGAGCGATGCCGTCAAGCGCTTGTTCGCGTGCATTTGGGCAATGAGCTTTTCCAGATCCTGTTCGGATGATGCGCTGCTAAGGCCGATGATCGTACGCTCTCGGCTGCCCATCATGATGTCGGATGCAACGCCGGGCGACAATTCATGATGGCTGACGAGGTAATCTTTCAGGTTTTCGGAAACAAGATTGACCAGGCGTTCCGTCACCGCGACAGGCAGAGTCTCGCGCGTGACAATCTTTTCCTTAACCGCCGTGCTATCGCCAAAGCGGTCAACAGCTTTATTCATACTGACTTCGCTGATGCGCGCGCCCGTATTGCCCATTAAGGTTGCCACGGCCGTCTCGCTCGCCGCCGTGATCAGCGCTTCCGAAAGCTTCTCGGAAACGACAGCGCGTTTGGCTATGGCTTCCTGTTTTGAAGGCGCGCCTTTCTGGACGATGTTCGCGAGGTCATCATCGGTTAAGACTTGCGAATGCGTCAAAATTGGCAGCGCGACACTTTCGATATCGTTGGCCAGTTTGAGTGCAACGTCATGAGGTAGCCGGGAGGCGTTGCGAAGGCTTTCCGATAGCGCTTGGCGGACTGACACTTCGACATCCTTCGCCATCGTGCGGACGATATCATGCGCCAGAGCCAGCTCGGCTTCGCTCAGATGCGTGTTGTTGTCGAGCTCCTTGGCGAGCTTGCCGGCGACTTCGGCACGCACGAGCGGCGAGCGCTCGGCCATCAACCGGGCGACATCGGCCTGGCTTAGGGATGAGGTGGCTTGTTCGGTCATATATTGGTAACTATCGCCGCAAAGTTTTGCTTCTTGGTTAACGGACAAATAGGATTGTGCGTCAAACCTTTAGTGAATTTCAGCTTCGTTTTGAACCTTAAAACCCTAAGAGATCCGGGCCAGAGTTGAGCCCGAACGGCAAAGCCGAATCCTTCGGATCCTTCCGCTCTTGGGTGCGATCTTGCGCTGCTCCAGCCGAGGGCATTCTTCTTATGCCTTCACCGGCTCCATGCGGCTTAAGTGCCGGCAGAGTTTCTGGTGCCAATCTCGGCATTAGCAACCATGACGTCGTCTCGCAGCTGATGCCGGCTAAGCGCCTTCAGTCTTCTCAAGCTTTGTCCCAGCCTTCTCGGTGTTTTGCTAAGCGGGTCCGTTGCGGAAGCGGGCCATACATGGTAGCAGGGGCGGGACACAGCCAGGAGCCCTCGTTATGACGAACCAATTACCGCAATCCCCTTCGCCGACCGACCCGCGCCCCGAGGGATTTCAGGTTACCGTGCAGGCGCAGTATGTGAAGGATCTCTCGTTCGAGAGCCCAAACGCGCCACAGATTTTTGCGGCCATGTCGGCCCCGCCCAGCATTCAGATGACAGTGAATGTCCAGACGCGCAGCACCGGCGGCGATAAATACGAAGTCGTTCTTGTGCTCAAGATCGAGGCGAAGATCGAGAGCAAGACCGCTTTCATTGCCGAGCTGGCTTATGGCGGCGTCTTTTCCGTGCCAGCCATGCCCGAGGATCAGTTGAAGATTTTCCTTCTTGTGGAAGGACCGCGGATCCTTTTCCCGTTCGCGCGCTCGGCTTTATCGAATGCCATAAGGGACGGCGGATTTCCCTATGTCATTATCCAGCCCGTCGACTTTATGGCTCTCTTTCTAGCGAACCGAAATAATGTCGGCACGATGCCAGCGGCTGGCGCCGCTTGATGCGTGTAGCGCTGGCGGGCCTCTTTTGGCTTCTGACGCTGCCGATCCCTGTCTCGGCCCAAACCATCCCGCCGGCCGTGCTCGACAAGGATTTCGCGACCTGCATGGCCGGCGCCGATCTGCACAAGGATTTCCGGCGCCGCGAATATTGCGCCTGTATCCGCGATAGCGAGAGAAACTGGACACTCGATACCTATGGCAGGGTCGCTCTTGAGGCTTCGAAGGCCCGCGATGCGGCCCATATGCCGGCTCAGTTGCAAGAAATAGCGAGGGTTTGTAACGCCAGGGTTGCAGAGTAGGATCCGCCCGCATTAGGCGCGCATCATAAAATTCTCAAAGGAATCAAATGGATATGATGGATCTGGCCTGATCGTTATGGCATCGAAACCATTAATCGACACTTGTTGTAGCAGATGACCCGGAGAATATGGTAAAAGACGGCGATCATTCGAGAATCAGCAGGTTCTTTTATAAAGGCCGGGCAAGGAATGGGAACGATCCACAACATTAACGAGCAGGAAGAGGCCGAACTGCGTCTTGGCAGCCTCGAAGTGCGTCTGGCCGTGTCCGCCGAAGAGGTCGATGCCGCGCAGGCCCTGCGTTATCATGTTTTCTACGAAGAAATGGGCGCAACACCGACGCCTGAAATGGTCGCGCGCCGCCGCGACTTCGACGCTTTCGACGAGCATTGCGACCATCTGCTCGTGATCGACCATATGCGTCAGGACAAAAATAAGG
>JALYJG010000051.1 GCA_030775365.1 Pseudomonadota bacterium | reverse complement strand
GGAGCATACAATCCCATGACCACACGCACCGGACACGATACGCTCAAAACGCGGCAGACGCTCACGGTGGGAGACAAGGTTTACGACTTTTTCAGCCTCAAAGCCGCTGAGAAAAGCCTTGGCGATCTGAGCCGGCTTCCGTTCAGTCTCAAAGTGCTTTTGGAAAACCTTTTGCGTTTTGAGGATGGGCGCTCGGTCACGGTGGACAACATCAAGGCGTTGGGAGAGTGGCTCAAAACGCGGACCAGCACGACCGAAGTGGCGTACCGCCCTGCGCGTGTGCTGATGCAAGATTTTACAGGTGTGCCGGCGGTTGTCGATTTGGCCGCTATGCGCGAGGCCACCATTGCGCTCGGCGGCGACCCAAAAACAATCAACCCGCTGTGCGCCGTCGATCTCGTGATCGATCACTCCGTGATGGTCGATAATTTCGGCACGCCAGACGCATTCGAGAAAAACGTTGCGCGCGAGTTTGAGCGCAATGGCGAACGTTATGAATTTCTGCGCTGGGGCGCGGGCGCCTTCGACAATTTCCGCGTCGTACCGCCCGGCACGGGCATCTGTCACCAGGTCAATCTCGAATATCTAGCCCAGACCGTCTGGGTCGACGCCGACAGCAAAACAGGGAGATCTGTCGCCTACCCCGATACTTGCGTAGGTACGGACAGCCATACAACCATGGTCAATGGCTTAGCTGTGCTTGGCTGGGGCGTGGGCGGTATCGAAGCGGAAGCCGCGATGCTGGGACAGCCCGTGTCGATGCTCATTCCCGAAGTCGTCGGCTTCAAACTCACAGGTAAACTGCGCGAAGGCACAACAGCAACGGATCTCGTTTTAACGATCACGCAAGTGCTGCGCAAAAAAGGCGTCGTGAACAAATTCGTCGAATTCTACGGCTCTGGCCTCGATTCCATGAGTCTCGCGGATCGGGCGACGGTCGCCAATATGGCGCCCGAATACGGGGCCACATGCGGGTTATTCCCGATCGATCTCGAAACGATCAATTACCTGAAATTCACCGGCCGCGATCCCGAACGCGTGGCGCTCGTCGAAGCCTATGCCCGCGCACAAGGCATGTGGCGGGACGCGCTGGCGCCGGAACCTATCTTCACCGAAACGCTGGAACTCGAGCTCGGCAATGTTGAACCCTCTTTGGCCGGTCCGCGTCGACCGCAGGACCGCGTCGCTCTCAAAAATGTATCGGCTGAGTTTGAAAAAGAGCTGCCCTCTTTCAAAGTCGATGCCGCCTCGCGTGGCAACGAAGTGCTCGTGGCCGGAACCCAATACCAGCTCAAGCATGGCGATGTCGTCATCGCCGCGATCACATCCTGTACGAATACGTCCAATCCGGGCGTTATGCTGGCCGCAGGCCTTGTTGCCCGCAAAGCGCGCGAGAAAGGTCTTACGGTTCAGCCTTGGGTTAAGACATCGCTGGCGCCAGGCAGCCAGGTCGTTACGGATTATTTGGCCAAAGCGGGACTTAATGTCGATCTTGATGCGTTGGGCTTCAACCTCGTTGGCTACGGCTGCACGACCTGCATCGGCAATTCCGGGCCCTTGCCCGAGGCTATCGCGGCCGCGATCGATCAGGGCAATTTGGTCGCCGCTTCGGTCCTTTCCGGCAACCGCAATTTCGAAGGTCGCATCAACCCGAACTGCAAGGCCAATTATCTGGCGTCTCCGCCGCTGGTTGTGGCCTATGCCCTGGCCGGCTCGGTCACAGCCGATCTTACGACGCAGCCGCTGGGTAACGGCAAGGACGGCAAGCCTGTCTATCTCAGGGATATCTGGCCGAGCACGGACGAGGTCAAAGCGGCGATCCGCATGGCCGTGACGCCCGAGATGTTCCGTCAGCGTTACGCCAATGTCTTCCGCGGCCCGGCCAATTGGCAACAGATCAAAACGGCCGAAGGGATCACGTATAAATGGGAGTCGAACTCCACTTATGTGAAATCGCCACCCCTCTTCGAGGCGATGCCAAGGTCCCCCCAGCCTGTCACGGACATTGCCGGCGCCAAGCTTCTGGCTTTGCTTGGGGATTCGATCACGACCGACCACATCTCACCTGCCGGGGATATTAAGAAAAGCAGTCCTGCCGGTAAATATCTAATCGCGCAAGGCGTGGAGCCGGCCGAATTCAATTCCTATGGCGCTCGCCGCGGGAACCATGAGGTCATGATGCGGGGCACTTTTGCCAATATCCGCATCAAAAACGAGCTTCTGGACGGCGCCGAGGGCGGCAACACGCGTTACGCGCCGACAGGAGAAATTCTGCCGATTTACGATGCGGCCATGCTTTACCAGAGAGACAGCGTTCCCTTGGTGATCATCGCCGGCAAAGAGTACGGCACGGGCTCGTCCCGCGATTGGGCGGCCAAGGGCACGAAGCTTTTAGGCGTCCGGGCGGTCATCGCCGAGAGTTTTGAGCGTATTCACCGGTCAAACCTCGTCGGCATGGGCGTTTTGCCGCTTGAATTCAAAAAGGGCAAAACCCGCGCGGATTTGAAGCTTACAGGGGCAGAAACCTTTGCAATTTCTGGGGTTGCGGCCGGTCTGACGCCGCATATGGAGGTTAAATTAGCAGTTACCCGCCCGGATGGTAAAATAGACACAATGCCACTACTTTGCCGCGTAGATACCCTGGACGAGGTTGAATATTATAAAAATGGTGGCATTCTTCCCTACGTCCTGCGCGACCTCATCAAGCGGGCGGCCTAAACCCCCGAGACTTAAGAGACTTCCGAAACAATCCACAATCCAGTTCACCACGAAAGGGTAGTAACATGAAATCCGTATCCAGGTTCCTGTCTGTCGTAACGCTTACAGTGGCAGCAGGCATGGTTATGTCCTGCGCGCACGAGAGCGTTTCCGAATATCCGCGTCAGAGCGCGATCGATGCCCGCCGGGTCGACGCTACACACCGCCTCAACCAGCAATGCGCTATGATGGCCGCCTCGAAGATCGATGTTGTCGTCCATTTTGATAGCAACTCGGCCAAAATCACCCCAGCTGCGGAAGCGCAGATCAAACAGGCTGCCGCTATCATCAGCAGCCCGAACTTCGTGGGCTCACACGTAGCGGTTGATGGCTACACGGATGCCGTCGGCAAGGGTCCGCGCAACGCGAACCTCTCCTACCGTCGGGCTCAAGTCGTGGTGCATGAGCTGGTTACCAAATACGGCATCCCCGCAAGCCTTCTCTCGGCCCACGGTTTAGGCGCAGCAAACCCCGTTGCGACGAACTCGACCCCAGCAGGCCGTGCTGCCAACCGCCGCGTGACCTTCGCTGTGACAGCGACGAAACAGTAATCTAAGTTTCTAACTGACTGAGTATGAACAGCCGCCCGAAAGGGCGGCTGTTTTGCTTTGGGCTTAAAGCATGGAGAAGCTTGTCGCTTACTTGCTGAGGCGCGGGGCCTCTGGCGGGAGCGATAAGAAAAATATCCTAAGAAGCGTTACCTTACCCGGACGCTGTCGATGGACGTTTAATGAACGGTTTGATCACCGCGCACGGCCTCGGTGCGACTGACCTCGAGGCGATTGGCGACAGTCACGAGCCCCTGACGCAACTGTGCATTCGCTTGCGACAGGATTTGCAGTTGCTGCTCATAGCCCCGCTGTTGCTTTTGCACCTGCTCTAGCGTCTCATTGAGCCGACGCGCGGTATGCACCTGCTGGCGGGCGGCTTCCGTCAGCGCGTTGCTTACGCTTTCACGCAGTCGCCTGAGCCAAAGGACCGCGACCAGAACGAAACCCGTCGCCGAGAGGCAACTGACGGCCGCGAACAAAATAATCCAATCTGACATGATCATATACCTCCTACCCAAAAGGTGAAAAAGGGCGTCGGATACCCGTCAAGCAGAGCATATCGACCCCGGAATGACAAGCTGCGAAAAATTATACAGTAGCGATGGCAATCGCGGTGCCGTTCAATTAGATTTACTTTCCTGCCCAAAGGAACGTGACATACCGATGACAATGACCCCCCGCATCCACCGCGACCGCCAAACCAAAATCGTTGCCACGCTCGGACCCTCGTCCTCGGATGTCGGTATGATCCGTGCCCTATTCGAGGCCGGCGCCGATCTGTTCCGTCTCAATTTCAGCCACGGCACGATCGATGACCATCGCGCCCGCCTCAACATTATCCGGCAGGTCGAGCAGGATCTTGGCCATGCTATCGGCGTGCTTGCCGATTTGCAGGGGCCAAAGCTCCGCATAGGTACCTTTGCCAAAGGTCCTATCAGTTTGAAGGCTGGACAAAGCTTCCGCTTGGACCTCGACAAGGCGCCTGGCGATGAGCGCCGCGTCCATATGCCGCATCCAGAGATTTTCGCGGCCATCAAAGCCGGAAACGAGCTGCTTCTCGATGACGGCAAAGTCAAATTGCGCATCACGAGCAGCGGCATGGATTTCGCCGAGACCGAAGTCGTAGCGGGTCAGAAACTTTCAGACCGCAAGGGCGTCAACGTTCCTGACGCACTGATCCAGCTTTCGCCCCTCACACCGAAAGACAGGACCGATCTCGACGCCGCGTTGGAGATGGGCGTGGACTGGGTTGCCTTGTCCTTTGTCCAAAGGGCGGAGGACGTCGCCGAGGCCCGCAACATTATCGGCTCACGCGCCGCCGTGCTCGCAAAAATTGAAAAGCCCTTGGCCGTGCAAAACCTGCAAGCCATTCTTGAACTGGCCGATGGTGTTATGGTCGCCCGCGGCGATCTCGGCGTTGAAATGCCGCCGGAAGATGTGCCGCGCACGCAGAAACTAATTTTGCGAGAGGGCCGCCGCGTCGGCAAGCCCGTGATCGTGGCCACACAGATGCTCGAATCCATGATTTCGAGCCCAACGCCTACAAGGGCCGAAGCTTCGGACGTGGCGACGGCGATTTATGACGGCGCCGATGCGATCATGCTGTCGGCCGAAAGCGCGTCAGGGCAGTACCCGATCGAGGCCGTGACGATGATGAACCGCATCGCCACGCATACGCAGGAGGATCCTGTCTATCGGAAAGGTCTCGCCGCCCAACACCCCGATTTGCAGCACACGGCGGCCGACGCGATTACCTCGGCCGCGCGACAGGTGACAGAGACGATCGGAGCCTCGGCCATCGTCACTTACACAACATCCGGCTCGACCACACTACGCGCGGCGCGCGAGCGGCCGGATGTTCCCATTTTATGTTTGACGTCCAAACTCGAAACTGCCCGGCGGCTCACGCTCGCCTTCGGCGTTCACCCCGTCCATACAGCGGACGTCTCTAATCCCGAAGAAATGGTCGAGAAGGCCATTCAGATCGCCGAGCGCGAAGGGCTTGCGCATGAAGGACAGAAACTTGTCATCACGGCCGGAGTTCCGTTCGGCAAGCCAGGCAACACAAATCTTTTACGCATCGTCGAGATGGAATAGCGAACGCACATGGCTCAGCCCTTAAGCTGCGTTGCACGGAGTTCAGTAAAATCCAGGCACTTACCGCGCGATCCTCATAACGCAGGTATGCCGAGCGACCTAAGAGATTCTATTTTCTGAGCCATTTTGTGATGCACACAGAATGCGGCGACCCGCTTGTTTTTATGTGGTTTTTTCGGCTCAAAACGGCCGTTGCCCCTTGCGCGAATCAACGTAAAGGATTCATATAACGAATCACTCACCGGCGCTGCGTATTGTAAGCCCGCAGCAGGCCCCCGAGGGGGCCAAGCCACCTTACGCTAAGGAGTAAAAGATGATCAATTTGTCGATGGCGGATCCCGAACACAATCTGCGGCCCCGACTGACGGTCATAGGCGTCGGTGGCGCGGGCGGTAACGCCATCAATAATATGATCCGCTGCAATCTCGAAGGTTGCGACTTCATCGGAGCCAATACGGACTCCCAGGCCCTGGCTATGTCGCTGGCGCCAAGGAAGATTCAGCTTGGCATCAACCTCTCCCGCGGCCTCGGGGCCGGCTCGAAACCCGATATGGGCCGCTCGGCCGCCGAAGAACAGATGGCGGATATCATGGCTTGCCTTGAGGGCGTCGACATGCTGTTCGTCACGGCCGGCATGGGCGGGGGCACGGGTACAGGTGCAGCGCCCGTGATTGCCCGCGCGGCCCGCGAATCCGGCATTCTGACCGTTGGCGTCGTCACCAAACCGTTTCACTTCGAAGGCGGCACGCGCATGCGCCAGGCCGAGGCAGGCATTGCCGATCTCCAGCAATACGTCGATACGCTGATCGTCATTCCCAACCAAAACCTCTTCCGTATCGCCAATGAGCGCACGACATTCGCCGAGGCCTTCCGTTTGGCCGATGAAGTCCTGCATTCGGGCGTCCGCGGCATTACCGACCTTATGGTCATGCCAGGCTTCATGAATCTCGACTTTGCCGACGTCAAGACCGTCATGGGCGAGATGGGCAAAGCCATGATGGGTACAGGCGAGGCTGACGGGGACAACCGCGCCGTTCGCGCGGCTGAAGCCGCGATTTCCAACCCGCTCCTTGATGATGTGTCGATGAAGGGCGCACGGGGCGTTCTGATCAACATCACAGGCGGCATGGATATGACGCTGTTCGAAGTCGACCAAGCTGCTAACCGTATCCGCGAAGAGGTCGATCCCGAAGCCCAGATCAAGGTTGGATCGACGCTTGGCGAAAACCTCGAGGGCCGGATCCGCGTTTCGGTTATCGCCACAGGTATCGAAGCCGGCATCGTCAGCGCGCAGCGATCGAGCGCCGTGAGCAACGGCGTGGGCTTGCGTGTACCGCCGGTAAACCCGCCCCGCATCGTGACAGCGCCGCCCCAGTCAGCACCGCTGCAGCCACAAGCAACGCCGCAAGCGCAGCCCCAAAGTTACTTCACGATGCCGCAGCCTGTCACACCGCAAGTTTTGATGCAGCAACAGCAGCAGCAACACCAGCAGCACGCTCCACAGCAACAGGCGCATCAACAGCAAGCGTACACGCAGCCGCTCCATCAGCCTGTGCAGCCGCAGGCCTATAACGAGCCCGAGGAGGAGCAAGTTCACACTGCACCTCCGCAGGCCCAGCATTACGAGCCGGTATTGCAAGTCCAGCAGATCGATCCTCCCATGCCGCAGGTAGCACCACCCGTGCCACCGAGCAGCCGCCAGATGGAACCGAACCAGGCTCCGCGTCAGGCCTATTCGCCGCGCCCTGCCCTGCCGCCGCATGCAAGACCGGCACCCGTGCAGCACCAATCCGCGGCCGAAAGTCACGCGCCCTTCGATATGCGGGTAACGCAGTTGACGCCGCCGACGCACACGGCCTCGGTCTCCGACCAGCGCCGCATGCGCCGCTCAGAATCCTTGTTTACGCGCATCACGGGCTTCGGCCTTGTTCGCCCCTCGGCGCAGCAGGACGAAAGTGAAGAAATGCAGTTACCGGACGAAGCGCTGGCCGAGCCGCAACCGCTCGGCATTAATCCTGCGGATCGTCCGGAGCTGTCGACAGAAAATGCCGGTGACAGGCTGGAAATTCCCGCTTTTCTGAGACGCCAGACCAATCGTTGATAGGTTGAACCCTCGGGTCACATAAAAGCGCGGCCAAGGCCGCGCTTTTTTTGTTGGCGGTTGCCGATGACCCTTCCATATCTAGCGACCTGCTGATCTAACGATCTGCTGATCGAGCGATCTGGCATCGTGAAGCAAGGCGCTTCGTCACGAGGCAACCATGGCGCGCGGCCGAGAGGCATCCGGTCGGGCTTGAGATAATGGGATAATGGGATAATGGCGACCTTCCCTATTCGAGCGACGAATTGAGCTTGGTCTGCTGGTGACGTTTTCGAAGGAGTGCCGCTGCCAGAAAGTGAAACGCGCCCGGTCGCGACTAAGCCTGATATCCTGGCTTAGTTATCAGCTATTTGGGTGGGCCGGGGGGTCAGGGAAAAGCCGCTTTTCTCGACCCCTTTTTTTCCTATATTTTACTTTGATTATCAAGGGATTACCCAATGTAACAAAGCGTAAGAAACCTTGTCTTTGGTTTCATCGGTCGCGGGGCTACAAAAGCACTCATCCGTTGGCCCGATCCTACGTTCTTTGAGCGGGCCCATTCAAAACAGGACCGTCTCTTATGCCTTATGATGCGATGCAACACGTCTCACCTTCGGTCGTCGTTCCGCCCCGCCTGGTTTTAGGTGCCACTTCGCATACCCGTCAGCGCACCTTGCGCGGCCCTGCGGAATGCTCAGGGGTCGGTGTGCATTTAGGCGAAAAGGTAACGCTGCGTCTCCTGCCAGCGCCTGAGGAAACGGGGATCGTTTTTGTACGCACCGATTTGAAAAACGGCGCACGCCTTATCCCCGCACGTTGGGATCATGTCGTCGACACCCGGCTGTGCACGGTCATTGGCAACAAGGCGGGCGCGCGCGTCGCTACGATCGAACATCTGATGGCCGCTTTGCATGCCTGCGGCATCGACAATGCGTTTGTGGAAATTGATCGCGCCGAAGTGCCCGTCATGGACGGTAGCTCCGATCCCTTTATCTTTTTGATTGAAATGGCAGGGACCGTCGAGCAGAGAGCGCCGCGCAAGGTCATCGAAATTCTCAGCACTATTGAAGTGGTTCAGCGGGGCAAAATCGCGCGTCTGGCGCCCGCGCTTGAATCGCGCTTCAGCTTCGAGATCGACTTTAATCAGGCGCCGATCAGCCGGCAGCGCTACGAGTTCACGCTCTCGCCCGAAACTTTCAAGAGCGAAATCAGCCGTGCCCGCACCTTTGGTTTCTATGAAGAAGTCGATGCCTTGCGCAAGCAGGGTTTTGCCCGCGGCGGCTCGCTGAAAAACGCGATTGTCATCAAGGATGAGCAAGTCATGAATGAGGGTGGGCTGCGTTATGCCGACGAGTTTGTTCGCCATAAGCTTCTCGACGCCGTGGGTGACCTCTCCTTGGCCGGTGCCTCCATCCGTGGCCATTTTGAAGGCTATTGCTCTGGCCACGCCCTGAATAACCAACTGCTGCACGCCCTATTCGCCGATCCCTCGGCCTGGCGCATGGCAGCAACGGACGATACGGCCACAGACGACGCGGCAACGGACGACGCCGCCTAAGCTCGCCCGGCCCGCCAATCTCCTAAAAAATTCTGTCCTCGCTCCAGAGTCCGCCGCTAAGCCGCGCGATCCAGGATCGTGTCGGGCGGTACAAAGGCTTGCCCCAGAGCTTCGGCTACCGAGGCATGCGTGATCTTGCCCTCGGCCACGTTAAGTCCGGCGCGGAAGCCCGCATCGGCCAGCAGCGCTTGTTTCCACCCCTTGTTGGCAAGCGCAAGCACGTAAGGCAGGGTTGCGTTGTTGAGAGCGAAGGTGGAAGTGCGGGCGACAGCACCCGGCATATTGGCCACGCAATAATGCACGACGCCGTCGACGAGATAAATCGGATCGGAATGCGTCGTAGCGCGCGCTGTCTCGACACAACCGCCCTGATCAATGGCCACATCAACGATCACGGCACCTTTCTTCATCCGGCCGACCATGTCCCGACTGATCAGCTTGGGGGCCGATGCGCCCGGGATCAGCACAGCACCGATGATAAGATCGGCCGCAAGCACATGCTCTTCAATGGAACCGAGGGTGGCATAGATCGTGCGTGCACGCCCCTGGAACTGCTGATCGAGCGCTGCCAGCCGGGTAAGGGATTTGTCCAGGATCGTGACTTTGGCGCCCATGCCGACGGCCACGATAGCGGCATTGGTGCCAACGACGCCGCCGCCTAAAATGACGACGCGGCCCGCAGGCACGCCGGGCACGCCGCTGAGCAG
>JALYJG010000050.1 GCA_030775365.1 Pseudomonadota bacterium | reverse complement strand
AATGAGTTCTTTGAAAGTTTCAAGGCGATGTTCGAGCCAAAGCCGTCCCAAGGGTGTATCCGAATGCAAAAGCGCTTGACCGAGGGCGGCGGCAAGCCGACCAATTGCGATCGTCGACTCGGCGTAAACGAAATTCCTGGCTGATTTGCTGCCGCGCAGCAGGATTTTTCTTTCCAGAAAATTTTCCCCTGTCTCCGGCGCGAGTTCGTCGTCGTGCTGCGCAGCGAGCGCCATGGTTTGCTCGAGCTTGATAAGTCCTATAGGCTCGAGCAGGAAGGCCTCGAGAATATCTGTCAGCGTGCCATCCGTGGTCAGCAAAACCCTCTGCAGGGGCGTCAGGCCCGCTCCGACGGCGCCGAGGCGGGCGAGAATGTCAAGGCTAGACATGCTTTTCGTTTCCAGACAGACCGGTTTGCAGCGGCCGGGAGATTTATATTTTCTTTATAACCGTAAACATCTAAACACATCACGTCTTTGTCTGTACATAGCGTAGAAGGATCCCAGACGCGAAACGTCAGGAAACTATGAGGAGAATACCATGAAAATGACAAAATCGAGCATCATCGCCATTTCGGCCTTATTCAGCATCGCCCTTCCGGCGCTAGCCGAAACTTATGGCGACAAGGCGGAGGACACGCGGTCCGATGTTCATGCCATCTATAAAGATGATGCCGCGATCTCTCACCAGAAGAAGCACCTCCGGCACAACCGCGCCGCCAAAGCCGCGGACAAGGCCCGGGGCGATTACGGTGATCAGGCCGTCGACAGCGTGAAGATCGGAGCCAATAAAGCGGCCTTGGCCGAAAAAAGGACCGAGAAAGACACGGACCGTCAGATCTTGACGCACGACGAGCAGAAGTAATACTGGTATCGCCCGGCGAGGACCTCGCCGGGCGTTGCTTTCTCTTTGTTTCGCGTTTCCCGCCAATAGCCTCCGAATTGCCTGGCAATTGGCCTCTCATGTCGTACATAGACGGGTGGAAACGGCGCCAACGAACAAGAGCGTCTTTGCCAGCGCCGAGGGGCGCCCATCAGCGAGCGCCAACGGCGCAAAGGGGATTCTTTGCACGAGAATTTAATTCGCGGCGAAATTTTAAGTGCCGAGCGTCTTGAGCAATTTGCCGAGACTCTGGCTCTTGAGCACTCATTGACGTTCCGCGGAGGGCGCGGGGATGCCTTAAGAAAACGTCTGGTCGACAATGATGCGACCCTACGCGAGGCCTATCTGTCCATCTCGGGCGCAGCGCGACAACTGATCGAAATGCCCCCGGCGGCCGAATGGCTGATGGACAATTATTTTGTCCTCGAGGAGCAGATACGCGAGATCCATAACGATCTGCCGGGAAGCTATTATCGCAAATTACCAAAATTGGTCTATGGCGCCCTAAAAGGCTCGCCGCGCATCTATGCGTTGGCCTTGGCTTTTACGGCCCACACCGATAGCTATTTCAACCCCCTCTTGCTCGAAAAATTTCTTCGCGCCTATCAGCGCCAGCAGGCGCTTGATATTTGTGAGCTTTGGGCCGTCTCGATAGCGCTGCGGATCGCTCTCGTCGAAAATCTGCGTCGCGCGGCCGTGCTCGTCATCGAGGATCGCAAGGCTCGGGCCGAAGCGGATGAGGTGGCGGTCCATTTGCTTGAACTTGTTGAAAAAGACCCTAAGGCACTCGAAAAAGGCCTCAAGATCATTAGCCGTGCGCCGCTGTCCTCTTCCTTCACGGTACAGTTGATTCGCCGCCTGCGGGATCAGGATGCGCGCGTGATCCCCTTCCTGAAATGCCTCGACGAAAGGCTGCACGCGCAAAACGAATCCGCCGAAAACGTGGTGCGCGTCGAGCATCAAAGCCAAGGCGCGCTGACGGTAACGGTGCGCAATATCATCACGAGTATGCGCCTCATCTCCACGTTTGACTGGGTGGAGTTCTTTGAAAAGGTAGGTCTCGTCGACGAAGCGCTGCGGGCCCAAAGTTCCTTTGGCGCTATGGATCTGCCCACGCGTAATCTTTACCGCCGTGCGATCGAGAGTCTGGCTGAAAGGTCAGGACTCACAGAGCAAAACGTCGCCCGGCAAGCCCTCAACCTCACTGAGGCTGCGCGCGAGGCGGCGCGGCACACCAATGATCAGCGCGATTTGCGGAAATGCGATCCCGGCTATTATCTGATCGATAAGGGTCGCCCAGTACTGGAAGCCGCAATCGGCTACCGCCCCTCATGGAGCGACCTCATAAAGCGCGGCCGTCCGACGGTCAGCTTCCTTATCTATATCCTCGCCAACATCTTCTTCGTCACTTGCGTGATCGATATCGGTCTCGCCGGCACCGTCAGTAACAGACACTCTTTTTGGATGCTGATCGGGCTCTCGATAGCGGCGTTTTTCCCGGCATGGGAAGCCACCATCACGCTCGTTAACCGCTTCGTTTTCCTCGTGCGCGCGCCTTCGATCTTGCCCGGCATGGCTCTACGGGAGGGCATACCTGAAGAATTTCGCACCATAGTGGTCGTACCTGTGCTGTTGGGGTCGGCCGACGAGATCCTCGATCAAGTCGATCAGCTGCAGGTTCATTATCTTAGCAATCCCTATGAGGATCTGCGTTTTGCTCTTCTGTCCGACTTCAAGGATGCGGATGAAGAAACGTTGTCCCAAGATGCGACGCTGCTTGAGATTGCCCGGGAGCGTGTCGCCATGCTCAACCGGCGGTATCCTCGGCCGGATAACGCGCCCCGTTTTTATCTCCTGCATCGCCGCCGCCAATGGAATCCGGGCCAGGGAAAATGGATGGGCTGGGAGCGCAAGCGGGGCAAGCTGCATGAGCTTAATCTGCTGCTGCGCGGTGCTCGCCACACCTCGTTTATCATGGACGAGGGGTATGAGCAGCTGCAGCTGCCGGCCAATGTTCGCTTTGTTGTGACGCTTGATGCCGATACGCGCCTGCCGCGCGGGTCCGTCAAACGGCTGGTCGGCAAGATGTCGCATCCGCTCAACCGCGGATGCTTCGATCCCGCTCTCGGCTATGTGGTTGACGGATACGGAATTTTGCAGCCGCGCGTTTCGTCATCTTTGCCCGAACAGAACAGCGACACGCTGTTTCAACGAATCTTTTACAGCGCCAGTGGCATCGACCCTTACGCCTTCGCCATTTCCGACGTCTATCAGGACTTGTTCGACGAAGGTTCCTTCACCGGCAAGGGGATCTACGACCTCGATGTTTTCGAGCAGGCGATCGCCGACCGAATCCCCGAAAACGCGGTTTTGAGTCACGATCTGATCGAAGGTATTTTTGCCCGGGCGGGACTGGCCTCCGACATCGAAGTCGTTGAGGAGTTTCCGTCCCGGTATGACGTGGCTAGCATGCGTCAATACCGTTGGGCGCGCGGTGACTGGCAACTACTGCCCTGGATCTTCGGCAAGCGCTCGCACGACGTGCCGGGCCTCGGCTACTGGAAGATGGTCGACAATCTACGGCGCAGCTGCACAGCGCCTTTCACAATGATCGCGCTGGTCGTCGGGTGGATTTTACCGATACGGACCTCAGGTCTGTGGACGGCTATGATCATTGCGGCCTTCGGCATGCCGCTGCTGTTACCTTTTATCGAAAGCCTTATACCCCGTCGCGGCGCTTCGCGCTTGACGCACATGCCGCGACTGGCAGCCGATCTTAAGCAGACCGTGCAGAGATTGCTGTGCATGATTATTTTTCTGCCGCATCACGCCTGGCTGATGGGGAGTGCCATCGTGCGTACCCTGTGGCGCCTCTATGTGTCCCACCGTAACTTAATGGAATGGATCACGGCGGCCGAGGCCAAGCTCAGCCGCCGCCGAAGCTTCTTTGGTTTTTATCGCTACATGCTGGGCAGCCTCGTTTTGCTAGCCGCCGCGGCCGCTATTCTGTGGGCGGCTGACTCGCAGATGTGGGCCTTGGCCATTCCCTTTTTCGTGCTTTGGCTCGTGGCGCCCGCCTTTGCCTATTTCTCGAGCCGGCCGATTCCGACAGCCGGCTTCGTCGAGCTGGATGAGGATGACCGCAAGGCGTTCCGGCTCATCGGCCGCGAGACTTGGCGCTTCTTCGAAAACTTCGTTGTCGCCACCGATAATTGGCTGCCCCCCGACAATTTCCAGGAAGATCCGCTGCCGATCGTCGCCCACCGAACTTCGCCCACGAATATCGGCCTCTATCTGTTGGCAGTCTCCGCCGCGCATGATCTCGGCTGGATCGGTGTCTCGGAACTGATCAACAGGTACGAGAACTGCTTTGCCACGATCGAAAAAATGGAACGCTACCGCGGTCATTTGTTCAATTGGTACGATACACAGGAGTTGCGCCCCCTGGAGCCGCGTTACATTTCGTCAGTCGATAGCGGGAACTTCGCTGCCTATCTCCTTGTGGTCGTGCAAATTGTCGAGGCTCTCGGCGCCCGTCCCGTCATCAGCCCTGCCTGGATTGACGGACTCGATGACACACTGACCTTGATGCAAAATGCCATTGTACGCACCTTAACGTCGACGCCGAGCCTTTCGCTGCGTCATCTCGAGGCCCAATTGTCGGCGATGCGGGCGGAGCTGCAAAAAACGAAGCTCTCACCCTTCCTGCTGGCCACCGTCGAGGAAGCTTTACGCAGCTTGAATGTCTCGGCCGTTGCTATCGTGGATCTGTCCTTGACCCTCGTAGCCGAAAAAGACGGCAAGGCCGACCAGCCCGATATGAATGTGCGGCAGTGGGCGCGCGAGCTCCAAGGCGGCCTCCAGGAGGGTATCAAACTCCTCGAGCATTTCACGCCATGGACCTCCTTCCTCGCACAGGAAACTGACTTCGCGGCTGCGCTGCCGGGGGAACTTGTGCGCCTACTCATGGGGCCGGTGCCTGAGCTCGGCCGCATACCCGACCTCTGTTCGCAAGCCGCAGCCATGCTGGAGGGGACTGGCACCACATCCTCGGCGGCTTCATCGGAGCAATCGAAGGCCGACAGGCTGTTGTCTATGCTGCGTCAGGCCTCGCAGAATGCCGAAGACGCCCTCGTTAGAGCTGACCGTCTGGCCCAGCAGGCCAATCAGCTATTCCTTGAAATGGATTTCAGTTTTCTGCTGGATCAAAAACGGAAGCTCCTGGCCATCGGCTTTCGCATGGCCGATAACGCGCTGGACGGCGGCTGCTACGATCTCCTCGCCTCTGAGGCGCGGTTGGCGAGCATCGTCGCCATCGCCAAGCAGGACATTCCGGAAAGCAATTGGTTCAGGCTTGGCCGTACCGTAACCGCTGTCGAGAACCGGCCGGCCCTCGTGTCGTGGTCAGGCTCGATGTTCGAATATCTGATGCCAACCCTGATCATGCGCGAGCCCGAAGACAGCCTCATCGGGGTGACGAATCGCATGATTGTTCGGCGCCAAATCAGCTATGGCGAGGAACGGGGCATCCCGTGGGGGGTATCGGAATCGGCTTATAACGCCCGGGATCTTGAGCTGACGTATCAGTATTCAAGTTTCGGCATCCCGGGCCTCGGCCTCAAACGAGGCTTGAGCGACAATATCGTTATCGCTCCCTATGCGACCGCCCTGGCGGCGATGCTCGAGCCGAAGGCGGCTCTCAGCAATTACAAGCGCATGGCGGCCATAGGCGCGCATGGTGATTATGGCTGGTATGAAGCGATCGATTTCACGAACAAACGCGTGCCGGCCGGCGAGAAGAGCGCCGTTATTCGCGCCTACATGGCCCACCACCAGGGCATGAGCCTGGTCGCCATTCAAAACGTTCTTTTAAACGGTGAGATGCGCAACCGTTTTCACGCCCATCCGCTCATTCAGGCAACGGAACTTCTGCTGCAGGAGTTGCCGCCGCGTAACGTTGCCATCGTTCAGCCGCGCTTTGAAGAGGTTGATGCGATCGCCCATATCCGCGAGATCAAGCCCACTCAGCCGCGGCAATCGAAGTCCCCACACGCTTCGACTCCTCGCACCCAACTTATGTCAAACGGTCGCTATGCCGTCATGGTTACGGCCGCCGGGTCCGGCTATAGTCGCTGGCGCGGCCTGGCGTTGACGCGTTGGCGCGAAGATCCGACGCGGGACAATTGGGGTAGCTACATATATATGCGCGACGTCACCGATGGTCGCCTCTGGTCGACAACCTATCAGCCGACTTGCGTCGAGGCCGATACTTATGAGGCTGTGTTTCACGAGGATAAGACCGAATTCGTGCGCAGCGACGGGGATCTCGTCACGTCGACGACGATTATCGTCTCGGCCGAAGATCAGGGCGAGGTACGCCGCGTCAGTATCTTCAATCGCAGCGACGATGTTCGCGAGATTGAACTGACATCCTATATGGAGCTGGTGCTAGCGGCGCCGGCCACGGATGTCGCCCATCCGGCCTTCGCCAAAATGTTCATCGAGACCGAATTCGTCACCAAGACTGGCACCCTCCTGGCCACCCGCCGCCCGCGCGGGCCGGACGAACAGGCTTTCTGGGCTGTTCACCTCATGTCGATTGGCGGCGAGAGCGTTGGCGAAGTTCAATATGAGACGGACCGTGCGCGCTTTCTTGGGCGAAATCGCAGCACCCGCGATCCGGCCGCGCTGGACGGTCGTGCGCTAAGTGGGACCGTCGGCTACGTGCTCGACCCGATCTTCAGCCTGCGGTGCCGTGTGCGGCTGGCTCCTGGAAAGACCACGCATATATCCTTCTGGACCTTGGCGGCGGCCTCGCGGGAGGAGGCGTTAGCGCTGGCCGACAAATACCGGACTCCGAGCGCCTTTAACCGCATCGCCACGCTGGCTTGGACGCAGGCGCAGCTGCAATATCAGCATCTGGGCATCACGCCCGAGGAAGCGCATCTGTTCCAACAACTGGCCAATTCCATCATCTTTGCGGACCCGGTTCTGCGTCCGAATCCGGAAACATTGAGGGCAGGGGCCGAAGCGCAACCTGTGCTCTGGTCGACAGGGGTCTCGGGCGACCTGCCAATCGTGCTAATGCGGGTGGATGTTTTGAGCGATATGAAAACGCTTCGGCAAATGGTGAACGCGCACACCTATTGGTCGATGAAGCGGCTCGAAGTTGATCTCGTGATCCTAAACGAGCAGCCAAGCTCGTATCTCGAGGACCTGCAGAATGAAATTGAGCTGCTGGTGCGGACGAGCCAGGCCTTGCCGCGCGCCTATGACGAAAGTCTGAAGGGTAAAATTCACGTCCTCCGCGGTGACCAAACCACGGTAGCTGCGCGCAACCTCTTGCATGCTATCGCGCGAGCCGTAATCGTCGGTCATCGGGGCAGCCTGGCCGAGCAATTGGCCTTTTTGCCGCGCGAGGATTCGGCGCCGTTGTTGTCGAAACCTCGCGTCTATAGTCCGAAATCGCCCCCGTCCCGCCTCAAATACCCACCCATGGAATTTTTCAACGGTATTGGCGGCTTCACGTCTAGGGGGCGCGAATATGCCATCGTCCTGGAGGAGGGGCAACGAACGCCGGCGCCCTGGATCAACGTCATTGCCAATCCGGGCTTCGGCTTTCATGTCTCGGCCGAGGGCACTGGTTATACCTGGGCTGTCAACAGCCGGGAAAACAAGCTGACGCCGTGGTCGAACGATCCGGTGGGGGACGAGTGCGGCGAGGCCATCTATTTGCGCGATATCGACCGCGGCGTCATTTGGTCACCCGTCGCCGCGCCGATACGCAAACCCGAGGCGACTTACATTGCTTATCACGGCATGGGCTATAGCCGGTTCGAGACGAATGTCTATGAGATCGAAACCCAATTGACGCAATATGTGCCTCTCGAAGACCCCGTCAAAATCTCCCGCCTCAAAATCACCAATAAATCCTTCTTGTCGCGCCGTCTTTCCGTGACCTCGTTTACAGATTGGGTCTTGGGCGCCTTCCGTGACAGCTCGGCCGGGCTCATTATTACTGAGATCGATCCAGAAAAGGGCGCCATGTTTGTGACCAATCGCTGGGCCGGACCCTTGGGAGCCCGCACGGCTTTTGTGCATCTGAGCGGAAAGGATATCAAGGTCTCGGGAGACAGGCGGGAGTTCATTGGGCGCAACGGCTCCCTTGAAAACCCGATGGGCCTGTCGCAGCGCAAGCCCGTGGGGGGCAAAACCGGGGCCGGCCTCGATCCGTGCTCCGTGCTGCAGACCGGCTTCGAATTGAAACCGCAAGAGCAGATCGAAATCGTTATTCTGCTCGGCCAGGCGGAAACGGCAGAAAGTGCCAGGGCCTTGATCGCGCGATACCGCGAGGACGTTCTGGAAGAAAGTTTCAGCGAGATCAAAGGGTACTGGAGCGACCTTCTCGAGAAAGTGCAAGTCGAGACGCCCGACCGTTCCATGGATATCATGCTGAATGGTTGGCTCCTTTATCAGACGGTCGTTTGCCGCGTCTGGGCCCGTTCAGCTTTTTATCAGTCGAGCGGCGCCTACGGGTATCGCGACCAGCTGCAGGACGTCATGACCGTGGCCGCCTGCCGCCCGCAATGGACGCGCCAGCACTTACTGCGCGCGGCCGGCCGTCAATTTCCCGAGGGCGATGTGCAGCATTGGTGGCTGCCGTCGACAAGCGATGCGGGTCAGGGGGTCCGGACACGTTTCGCCGACGATGCGCTTTGGCTTCCGTTTGTGACGGCTTATTATGTGAAAGTCGCCGGGGACGAGGCTGTGCTCAGCGAGGATGTACCTTTTCTGTCGGGGCCGCTGCTTGAGAAAGAGCAGCATGAAGCATTCTTTTTACCCGAGACCTCGCACGAAGCCGTCTCTCTCTTTGAGCATTGCGCGCGGGCGATTGATAAGAGCCTCGCGGCCGGCAGCCACGGTATTGGGCTTTTCGGCGGTGGTGACTGGAACGATGGCATGAACAGGGTCGGCCAGAAGGGACAGGGCGAGAGCGTCTGGCTAACGTGGTTCGTTATAACCGTCATTCGCGATTTCGTGCGATTTGCCGAGACCCGTGATCCGGGGCGGGCGCAGATTTGGAAGGAACATAGCGAACGGTTTCGTGCCGCGCTCGAGCAGACGGCCTGGGACGGCGAATGGTATCGCCGCGGCTATTACGATGACGGCACACCGCTCGGTTCCGCGTCCAGCGGCGAATGCCGCATCGATTCCATCGCGCAATCCTGGGCGGTTATCTCGGGCGCCGGCGATCCCGAGCGGCAACGTCGGGCGATGCAAGCGGTCGAAAAGTATCTCTTGCGGCAGGAGGAAGGGTTGGCACTGCTCTTCGAGCCGCCGTTCAATCATACGCCGATGGATCCCGGCTACATCAAAGGCTACCCTCCCGGCATCCGGGAAAACGGCGGCCAATATACCCATGCCGCTCTGTGGACAGCTATAGCCTTTACGCTCATGGGAGAAGGGGATAAAGCGCACAATTTGTTCAGTCTGCTGAACCCTATCAACCACGCGAACACCAGGGCCACGACCTACCGCTATAAGGTCGAGCCCTATGTGGTGGCGGCAGATATATATTCCAATCCCCAACATGTGGGGCGCGGCGGCTGGACCTGGTACACTGGATCCGCCGGCTGGATGTATCGCGCTGGTTTAGAATCGATCCTTGGTCTCAAGGTAGAGGGATCGCATTTGCGGCTCGATCCGCGCATACCAAGCAAATGGCCTGGCTTCAAGATAACCTACGCCCATGGCGCATCGCACTACGTGATCCACGTCGACAATAAGGCGGGCACGGGGATGGGGGTGACGCGCGTCGAAATGGATCATGCGGTTTTGGAAGGCCATCTGATCCCTCTTGCGGACGACGGCAAGCGACATGAAGTTTACGTTACCTTGGGCTAATCCGGGG
>JALYJG010000049.1:3022-9864 GCA_030775365.1 Pseudomonadota bacterium | reverse complement strand
CGGGACGCCTGGGCGCTCGACCTCAAAAAATGCAGTCCATGCTCTTGCAAAGCCATTGAGCCGCGCCTGAATGAGCTCGGCGCTCTTAATATTGGGGAGACTCGTGCGGATGCTGTCAGGATTAATCAGCGAGCCGTAACCGAAAACGAAGAAGGCCGGCATTCTTCACCCCTTATTCTCGAGTGCGCTTCTTCGGACGGCGTGGGCCATGACGCCAATGCGCGCCATGATTTGGATGTCGTGCACGCGCAGGATCGCCGCGCCCTGAAAAGCGGCGATGGCCACGAGAGCCGCCGTGCCTTCGAGGCGCTGATCCACAGGTAGATCAAGGACCCTACCTATAAAAGATTTGCGCGACGGGCCCGTCAAAAGCGGATATCCAAGCGCCGCTAGCCTGTCGGTATGTCCGACAAGGGCGAGGTTTTGTTCGACGGTTTTGCCGAAACCGAGTCCGGGATCGAGCAGGATCCTGTCCCTGGCAATGCCGGCCTTCTCGGCGAGGACCGCCCGCGCTTTGAGATCGCGCGTCACATCGGCGATGATGTCGCCCGTGACCGGCGCCACATATTCCCCGCCGATCCGCGCGTCCTGCGTCACCGCGTCCGCGCGGCTTCTGTTATGCATCAAAACCACATAGCAGCCCCGCCTGGAAACAAGGGCCGTCATTGCGCCATCCCTTTCCAGGGCCGTGATGTCATTGACGATCGAGGCGCCGGCATCCAACGCGGCTTCAGCGACGGCGGCCTTTACGGTGTCGATCGCCATGATCAGATCTGGAAATTTTTTCTTCAGCGCCGCGATGACGGGAACGACGCGGCGTTGTTCTTCCTCAACGCTCACGCGATCGGCCCCCGGCCGCGAGCTTTCGCCGCCGACATCCAGGATCGAGGCGCCAGCGGCTCGCATGTCGGTCGCGAGCCGTAGCGCGGCGCCGACATAATCTTCTTTTGCTAACAGACCGTCGCCCGAAAACGAATCCGGGGTCACATTCATGATGCCCATGATCAAAGGGCCCTGCGTGAAATCGAGCCTCGGTGAGATTAGGGCGCTCAAAGCAAGGGACCGAGGCAGCGCGGGTTGTCGGTGCGAATGCGGCCGAGCATTTCAGCCACCGTCAGGCCTGTGCGGGGGTGGCACCAGTCGGGCGCAATATCCGCTAAGGGACGCAAAACAAATTCACGTTCAGCCATATGCGCGTGCGGAACGGTCAGTTCGTGTGAGCTCATGCTTTGGCCACCATAGAACAGAAGGTCAAGATCGATCGCGCGGGGACCGTAGCGAAAAGTCGGCACCCGGCCTAATTCCGTTTCCAAGCGCTTAAGGTTCCACAGCAGCGCCAGCGCCGTAAGCTTCGTTTCTCCGACGAGCGCGGCGTTCAGAAAGGGTGGTTGATCGGCGA
Organism: Pseudomonadota bacterium; assembly: GCA_030775365.1. Taxonomy (GTDB): domain Bacteria; phylum Pseudomonadota; class Alphaproteobacteria; order UBA9219; family UBA9219; genus JALYJG01. The sequence goes on along the minus strand of JALYJG010000049.1, from coordinate 8,465 downwards.
CATACAAGGCCGCCGTCTCATAGACAGGCGAAACTGCGCTCACACTCATATATGTCGTGAGGGCCTCGACAGCTGCACGTAAGGCGCCACATCGGTCGCCGTGATTGGTCCCGAGACCCAACGCAATCTTTTCCATGGAATGTTTATAGACGATTACCGAAAAAAACGGGAGACAGGCTTTTGCCCACTCAGCCGTTCAGGCGGGCTCCATGGAGCCATGCGAGGGGCGATGGGTGCTTTGCGGTCGCTGCTGCCGCAATTGGCTGGTTTCTGAACAGGACCACATTGATGAAGGATCTCCGCCAAGACCTAAGATCATGAAGGGGATATAAAGCTCTGGCCTGTGCGCCGCCAGCGCGCTCGCGATCACCGGCAAACGGGAGATGGTAAAGGCGCCCCCGGCAAGTCTCCGGGGTCTCCCCAAAGTGCGCCGTAGGATAGCATGCTTTGAGTTTTCGAATTTTTTTGTCAAAGGAGCGCTCAAAAGATTAATCGTCTGTGCCGCCGCGGCGATGCCGAATCCTGCGAAAACGGTATGATCGCCTTCCAAAATTTTCGGCCCTACCGTCATGAGAAAGCCGACAGTACCAAACAGGCTGGCTGTCACGATGCCGGCATCCCAGCGCCCAAAAGCAAAATTCGTTAAAGGCGAAAGCATGTTAAGGCCGGCGGCCACTTCAGCTTCGCCCGAGCAGGGTGACTGATGCGCCAGGTAGAATTGGGCGCCGGCGGCGAGAAGACCAAACCCGCCGGCTACATTAGCACCATACTGGCGCATGAAGCCGGACGATGTTTCGCTAATCACCCGGGCCTGGTGACGAAAATCCGTTATGGTTTTCTTTACCGAGAAAGTCATTCACAATCCAAAACACCATTTTTAAAATCACACTAAGTATCTCATCAAACCGCAAAGCTCACAATTAGTTTCACTTACCCATCAACGACTCCGCGCAAGATTCTTACGCGACCCCTTAAACCTCAGCATTGGCCCGCTAATAAGGCGCTCTAATCGAAGGCAAAGCCTAGCTGGCCCGAGACGTTCGGCTGCCGGAACAAATCGACGCGCAAGGACTGATGAGACTCATTGTAACCGAGGCGCTTGGTCGCAAGCCGGAACCGGGTCGCTAGAAGATCGGCATAAGCCCCCGTTCCATGCATCCTGTGATCAAAACGCGAATCATATAATTGGCCGCCGCGCGTGTCGCGGATAAGCGACAAAACATGCTTGGCTCGCTCCGGTCGGTGGGTTCGCAGCCAATCAGAGAAGAGTTCCTTGAGATCATGCGCCAGTCGAACAAGCGTATAACGCGCCGAGCGCGCCCCGGCCGCCCAGGCGGCCGCAAGGATTTTCTCCATTTCCATGTCGTTCAGGGCGGGAATGAGCGGAGCGGCCATGACTGTGACAGGGACGCCTGCCGCGGCCAGAGCTCTGATCGCATCCAGGCGTCGATGCGGAGCTGCGGCGCGCGGTTCCATAACGCGCGCCAGTGCCGGATCCAGCGTTGTCACGGAAATGGCCACTGAAGCCAAGCCCTTTTGGGCCATCGCCGCCAGCAAGTCGAGATCGCGCAGCACCAGCGCCGATTTGGTCACGATCTGTAACGGATGATCATGATCATGCAAAATCTCGACAATGCGGCGCGTCAATTTGACCTCGCGCTCAACCGGCTGATAGCAATCGGTGTTGCTGCCAAGCGTAATCGGTTGGACGGTGTAACTTTTAGCTGCCAGCTCCCGCAATAATAGATCGGGGGCGTCGGGCTTATAGAAAATCTCGGTTTCAAAATCGAGACCCGAGGAATAACCGAGGTAATTATGCGATGGCCTCGCAAAGCAATAGATACAGCCATGTTCGCAACCCCGATAAGGATTAATCGAGCGCATGAGGCCGACATCGGGCGAGTCGATTTGATTGATCACGGTGCGGCTTGTATCCACATGGAGGGTCGTGCGGAGCTTTGGCGCGTCCTCATCTTCATAAAGCCAACCGTCATCTGTCGCACTCGTTGCGGTCGCGTCAAAACGACTGGCGGCGTTGCCTACGGCTCCCCTGCCGTTTTTGGCCCTCTCGGGCACTTCGTCGAAGGCTTTAGCGAAAACAGGAGGCCTCAGGTTGCGAGGATCAATTTTTGGCATTTAATTAATCTACGCATAACACCTGCGGCTGTAAAGAACAAAACAAGAACACACGCCCTCAACATCACGCGCCTTTTATTCGGATATGGCTACGGCTCGCCAGTTCTGATTTACTGCGGCCGGCGGCACCTGTTTTATGAATCACCTCTCATGACTGACACTTACACCTTCGGCCAATTGATCCAGCGGCGTGGACTGATGATGGTTCTCTCATCCCCATCAGGCGCCGGGAAAACGACCATTTCCCACCGGCTGCTTAAAACCGATAATTTCATTAATTTGTCGGTTTCCGTGACGACACGAACGCCGCGCGCCAACGAAGTGGACGGCCGCGACTACCGCTTTATCGATCCGACCGAATTCAACCTGATGATTAATCGCGACCAACTGCTCGAATCCGCCAAGGTCTTTGGCAATTACTACGGCACCCCGCGATTGCCGGTCCAGCAGGCACTCGCTGCCGGACGCGACGTATTGTTCGACATTGACTGGCAGGGCACACAGCAGCTGGCCGAGAAAGCGCGCGACGATCTAGTCAGCGTCTTTATACTGCCGCCCTCGTGGCGAGAGCTCGAGCAGCGGCTGTTCTCCCGGGCCCAGGATGATCCATCCGAGATCAATCGGCGCATGGCCAAGGCATCGGACGAGATGAGCCATTGGGCGGAGTATGACTACGTCATCATCAACAGCGATCTCGACCAGTCCGTCGAAGCGGTTCGGGCCATCCTGCAATCCGAACGGTTGAAACGCCGGCGCCAAATCGGCCTCGCCGAGTTCATCAACGGTCTAAAACAGGGGCGTTAATGACCACAAGAGTGACCATGACACGCCCCGACGACTGGCACGTTCATTTGCGCGACGGCGCCATGCTGCGAACGGTACTCCCTTATACGGCCCGACGCTTTGGGCGCGCCATCGTCATGCCGAACCTGCGACCGCCGGTTACGACGACGGCCCGGGCCAAGGCCTATCGCGACGAAATCCTGGCGGCTTTGCCGACCGATGCGGATTTTACGCCGCTTATGACACTTTATCTGACGGAGGGGACTGACGCCGATGACCTCGCCCGCGGACATGCCGAAGGAATCGTGACGGCCGTTAAACTTTATCCCGCGCATGCGACGACAAATTCAGAATTTGGCATCACCGATTTCCGCAAAATTCACGGCGTGCTCGAGCGCATGCAAAGGCTTGGTGTACCACTTCTGGTCCATGGTGAAGCGACCGATCCAGACATCGACGTCTTTGACCGGGAATCCGTATTTATAGAAGAGACTCTTGAGCCGCTCAGAAAGGACTTTCCCGAACTGAAGATCGTCTTCGAGCACATTACGACGAAGGAAGCCGCTGATTACGTTATGCTCGAAGGTGCGGGCGGAAAACTTGCTGCTACAATCACGGCGCATCATCTTCTTATCAATCGTAACGCCCTCTTCGCGGGCGGCCTCCGTCCCCATTATTATTGCCTGCCGGTGGCCAAGCGCGAGGAACACCGCCAAGCGCTCACAAAAGCGGCAACTTCAGGCGGATCGATGTTCTTCCTTGGGACCGATACGGCGCCGCACGAGCACAAAGTTAAAGAAAGCGCCTGCGGCTGCGCGGGTATATTTTCGGCGCCGCACGCGCTTGAGCACTACGCCCAAGCCTTTGATCAGGCTGGGTGTCTGCAGCAACTGGAAGGTTTTGCAAGTTTGGCCGGTCCTGCTTTCTATGGTCTCCCGGTTAACAAGCGCATGATTTACCTTGAAAAATTGTCGATGCCCGAAGCTGACATTAAGCCCATTTTAACCGGGGATGGAGGAAAAATAGTGCCATTCGTTTCCCCCTCTCCCCTCCTTTGGCGTGTGATGGAGGATATCTAAAGCTTTTTCGGGATTTTCATGACGCTGTCACTTAACGACCTGCCCTTCATAGACCTTTATGTCCGCCTCGATCAGGCCGACCAGGCACTTTACCGCTCGAAGGAAAAGGGCAAAGGCGTAATCAGTCAGTTCGTGCCGGCCGAATATCAGCCGATGATCGATCGCTTCATGATTGCCGTCAACAAGGAGATGCGCGAGGGCGCCAGCGATGGCTCGATCGATTTCGAAGGGCTGCGCTGCCGCTTGTCGCGGCAAACGATGTCGGACCACACGTCATGGGTTTGCGCGCGTCGCATCAACACGGTCATTCCTGATATACAGAAGTTGGGTTACCAATCCTATATCCTCGATTCAATCCACGGACTTGGCAAGCGCGACGGACTAATTCTGGTTTCAGGAGCCACAGGCCATGGCAAGACGACGACGGCCGTTGCTATGCTGGCGGATTTCCTCCGCAGCTATGGCGGTACGGCTGTGACGATCGAAGATCCGGTCGAATTCATGCTTAAGGGCCGTCACGGCGACGGGGGGCAATGCTTCCAAGTCGAAGTGCATTCCGACGAAGAGTGGGCTGCCTGCCTCAAGCGCGCCCTTCGCTGGGCACCGCGCTATATCTATGTCGGCGAAATTCGTACGCCCAAAGCGGCCGAACAGGTGCTTCGTGCCGCGACAACAGGCCATCTCGTCATCACGACCGTGCATGCCGGCTCGCCCGAGGAAGCCCTCATGGGCCTGATTTTCCTGGCCGAGCAAGCCATGGGACCGGGCGTGCAAAACATTCTCGCGGCGGGCCTGACGGCGCTGATTAACCAGACACTCAAAGAAGCGGGTCCGACCGTGCGCTATCTTTTCACCGAACCGGACTCGCCGGGCGATCCTATTCGGTCTCTGATCCGCGAGAACAAGATCGGCATGATTTCGACCTATGTCGACCGCATTAACGCCCGTCTCGCCAACGCGCCGCGCCCGTTGCCGCCGCTCGGCGAGGGCAAACCCATGCCATCGCTCGCAACAACCCCGCCGGGTTCACCGCCGCTCGGCGGTGCCGCCGCCGCGGTCCGAAAATGACCGAACGCATCCTCACCGATGCTAATCCGAACGGCGGCAACCGCCTGCGCGATATGCCGTTTATGGATCTCTATGTGCGGATCGATGTTGCCGGCAAAGGCCTGGCGCGCTTTCGCAGCTCGGGCCGCGACTACACGAATAATTGGAGCCGCGTGCTGCCGGATAAATATCGCCTCGAAACCCTCACAATCGCCGAAGAGTTGCTGGGCAACATCGATAATCCGGACGCCTCCTACCAATATGACGGCATGCGGTTTCGTCTATCTTACCAGAAACTGGCGAACGGCCAGGAATGGGTCATTCTGCGGCGCATCAGTTCGCGGGTTCCGACGCTCGAGGAACTTTCGTTTGCACCGCATATCCTGGAGTATTTGCGC
>JALYJG010000049.1:0-3012 GCA_030775365.1 Pseudomonadota bacterium | reverse complement strand
ATTTGCGCCGCTTGGGCAAACGCGACGGGCTGATTTTGATCTCCGGCCCGACGGGCCACGGCAAGACCACGACCTCCTTCTCGCTGTTTGCGGATTTCCTCAAGCGATACGGCGGGGTCGGCATCTCGATCGAAGATCCGGTCGAGTACATGCTGGACGGCCCGGTCGGCGATTACGGATACTGCTATCAGGTGCAAGTCGACAATAACGAGGATTGGGTGTCGCCGCTCAAACGGGCTTTGCGCTGGACGCCGCGTTACATGCTCGTCGGCGAAGTGCGATCACCGCGCGCCGCGGAACAAATTCTGCGCGCCGCTACCACGGGTCACCTTGTCATAACCACCATACATGCGGGTTCGGTCGAAGAAAGCTTCATGGGGCTTTTGCACTTGGCCGAACAAAGCATAGGTCACGGTGCCAATTTCATGTTGGCCCAGGGCCTGACAGCAGCCTGGCACCAAATGCTGACGGGCTCCGGCCCTTATCTCAGATACGTCTTCACCGAAGAAAACAATAACGGTGACCCTGTGCGTTCGCTGATCCGCGAAAATAAGATCGGCATGATCAACAGCTATATCGACAAGCAGGCCGCCAAAATGAGCAACGCTCATGCGGCCGCCGCCCCACCGCCAGGCAAGCGAATTTAAATTTTCCCAAGGTCAGGCTATCTTGGCCTTACGCTCGGCTATTGCCGCGCGCATTCGCGCAAACACTGCTTCATGCTTGGGCTGCAGTGTCCAGGGATCCTGCGTGAAGAAAGTCTGCATGCGCTCGAACGATTTGGTGTCGACGTGGCCCACATCGAAAACCGGGTCCCGGCCGATCAGATATTGCTCCGCCCAAGCGGCAGGTGAGCCTTCGTGACATTCGATTTCAGCCAGGGTTTCGGCATCGATAAGCCCATTTTTCTGTGACTGCCGAAAGAATTCGATATCGAGCGTAACGAGCGCTGCCACTTTTATGCCAGCCTGTTCGAGCTTTTTTGCACCCGTCCCCCGGCTGTTGACGCACACCGTGCCGGTGCAATGCAGTCCCGCTTTTTCCAGGGCCGGAAACCACCTCTCGAAATAGCTCGCCGCGTTGTTGATAAGGTCGGCTACATGCAGTACAGCACTTCCTTTTGCGACCGGAGTTTCGCAGAAGGCGCTCAGATCCTTAAAGAGGAACACATGACTGAGGCCCAACTCATGGGCTAGCGGTATCGAGAACAACCAGTCCCGACGCTCGCCGCCGGAAATGAGCGTGAAGCCATTCGGCGCAAAAGACGCCCGTGTCTTATCAATCATTGAGCCTATGACCTGATGATAAACTTCACTGGCGTCATAGGCGGACATAATCATGGCGTTGATGCGCGCGGCGCGGGTCCCAGCATCCGGGGTCTGCTCCATAATGGCCGAGATGCCGTTGACAAGTTTTGCCGAGAGATCCGTGCCGATGATCCATTCCGTGTTCACAAAAAAGGGCCCCGGCACCCCGGCCGTGTACCAGAAAACCGGGCCCTTCGCGCGGTCCCAGATCGCGAGAGCCTTCGTATCGAGAATGCGTTTCAAAAGATCGTGCGCTGTGTAGGCCATTGCCGCCTCCGGGCCCTGCGTGCCGCCATAAGTGTTGCGTGTGATACCATGAGCGGCCTAAAATTCAAACGCGACGAGATCCCCAAGCCTAAGGAACCCACCGTGCCGGCTGCCGAGAAGTCAAGATATGCAACCTTTCCACCGCCGCTCAAAGCGGGCGGCACGATCGGCGTCGTCTCGCCCGCGAGCTGGTCGGAGCCGGATACGCTGGCGAGACTGACGGGACTTCTCGAAAGCCTCGGTTATCAAGTCGTCATCCACCAGCAAAACTATCTCCGCTACGGCCGGCTGGCCGGCACGGATGCGGCACGCGCCGAGGCGCTCATGGACATGTTCACGGATCCGACCATTGATGCGATCCTATGCGCGCGCGGCGGCGTCGGTGGCTCGATCCGGATCGCTGAGGCTTTGGACTACAGGCTTATCAAGCGCAATCCGAAACCCTTCGTAGGTTTTTCAGACATCACGTTTTTATTGCAAGCCATTACCAAGCGCTGCGGTTTTGTCACGTATCACGGGCCCGTGGGGCTATGGCTGACACGCGGGCATGATCCAAAAACGTTGGATGAGCTTTTCCTCATGATCGGCAGCGCGAGGAAACCCTACAACTTGCATATCAGCAGCGTGCAATGTTTAAGGCCTGGGCGCGCCGAGGGCCGACTGGTCGGCGGCAATATGACTCTTCTGCAGGCACTTATCGGCACGCCCTATGACTGGTCCGGGAAAGACGCTATTCTTTTTCTCGAAGATGTTGATGAGGTCTTGTACAAGCTCGACCGCACGCTACGCCACTTCCGATTGGCCGGAAAACTGAAGGATGTACGCGCGGTCCTGGTCGGCGAGATGGCAGGCCTGACCGACGGCGACAGCGAAAAACCTTTTGGCCGCAGCCTGACCCAAATTCTGACGGATATCTTTCCACCCGGCATTCCGCTCGGCATGAACTTTCCTTGTGGCCATAGCAGCTATCTGACGACTTTGCCCGTCGGCGCCCCGGTCGAGCTCAGTCTTGGCCCGCATGGCATCGATCTGGGCTTTACGCAGTCATAACGCGGGTCATAAAGCGGTCGATATACCACCAGGCCGCCGCGCGGCAGGCATCGGTTTCATTCATGACATCATGCAGCGCACCGGGAACAACAATGTTATCGGCGCCAGGCAGACAGGCGAGGTAGCGCTCCAGCTCGCGCGCGGGGGTGACGCGATCGAGAGACCCTGTCAGGGTTAGAATGGGCAGCGTGATACGCCCCAGATACGGGAAGTGCCGTACCTCCCGCATCGATCGCATCGCGGCGGACAACCAGCCCCAGGTTACGCCGCCGACAGTCATATCCGGGAAGGCGCGGAAATATCTTTCCATGATACCGAAACGGTCGGGATCCTGCGACAGCGGATTGCCAGCAAAAGTCCGGTCTGCCGGGCCGTAATCGTGTTGGCC